>JAHFHB010000314.1 GCA_023247135.1 Candidatus Omnitrophota bacterium | reverse complement strand
CACGTCCTCCTGCAAAACGGCATGCGTGCCGACAAGCACCTGGACCTTATTTTGTTTGAGTTCGGCAAGCAGTTTTTCGCGCGCAGGCGGCGGCGTCCCCGCTGTTAACCGGGCCACTTCAACGCCGAGCGGCTGAAGCAGGCGGTGCAGACTGCCGTGGTGCTGCTCCGCGAGAATTTCCGTCGGGACCAGCATCACTCCTTGAAAACCGCTGCGCACGGCCGCAAACAGCGCGAGCGCCGCAATCACCGTCTTGCCCGCACCAACATCTCCCTGCAGCAAGCGATTCATCGGCGTGGCCAGGGCCAGGTCTGCAAGAATTTCAGAGGCGGCCTGGGTCTGGCCAGCGGTGAATTCAAAAGGCAGCTTGGCTCTAAACTCAGCCAGCGCAGAATCCGTACCGGCCAGTGCGAAAGCCCGGTGCCGTTCCCGCATACGTTCGAAGCGTTCGAGAAGCACCAGCTGAAAAATAAAAAATTCGTCAAAAACAATGCGGCGTCTGGCACGAAACAAGCTGTCAAATTCTGCGGGGAAATGCATTTGCCGCACCGCGCTCGGCAGCTCCTCCAAATGGTGCTGGGTACGGAACGCTTCAGGAAAATAGTCCAGGACGGTACGATCCAGATGCCCGTTGACAGTATCCGTCATGACCTTGCGCAGGGAGCGTTGAAACAAGCCTTCCGTCAGCGAATAAATCGGCGTGATGATACCGGTATGCACCGTTTTCTCAGCACCTTCTGCGAACTCATATTCCGGCGCGTTCATCTGAATACGGTTTTGATACCACTCGGCCTTGCCGTAAAGAATGACTTTTCGACCGGCGCGAAACTGGTCTTTAAGGTAGCGTTGATTGAACCACACCGCATGCATGGCTGCGGAGTCATCCCCGATCACGGCTTCCACGATGGCCATGCGTTTTAAAGGACGTATGGAACATCGAAGCACTTCGCCGCAGACAGTCGCCGTTTCTCCAGGCTGCAGCTTGCTGATTTCTGTAAATTGACTGCGGTCTTCATAGCGGCGCGGAAAGAAAAAAAGGAGATCGTGGAGATTCCGCAGACCCAGTTTAAGCAGGGCCTCAGCCCTGCGAGGGCCCACGCCTTTCACATAGCGGATATCCGAATCTAAAGCGTTTTCAACGGGAGGTTGTTTGGGAGTGCGTATGGCGGCCATAGAAGAAACAGCACGGCTGAAAAAATTACTGCGCGGCTTTTTCGGTCTCTTTTGCGGCCGGCACCTGGGCAGCCACAGCCTGTTTGACTTCGACCGCTTTTTCCTTCACAACATTGGCCGCACTGGCCGCAGCGGCTTTAACAGCAGGCACCTGTTCCGCCACAGCCTGTTTGACTTCGGCCGTTTTGACGGCCATCGCGTCCACGGCTTCTGCAGCAGTTTTCTTCAAATCCCCGGCTGCTTTTTCGACACCCTGGGCCGCGGCATCGACTTTAGCCGGTGTTTCCGCCTTGATTTTCTCGAGGGCTTTTTTGATTTGCTCAATATCCAGCGGAGCTTTCGTGCCAGGTCCGCGCAGTAAACTGCGGCTCTTTTGGGCCTCCAGAATATCCAGGCCAATGCAGGTCACCAAAAAACAAATGGCGGCAACCGTCGTCGCTTTCGTGAGAAAGTCTCCGGTGCGAGTTCCCAAAAGAGACTGTACGTTGCCGCTGCCAAAGGCCGCGCTGGTCAATCCCTGACCGCGCCCCGCCTGCAGTAAAATGACCAAAATGAGAAGCAAACAGGAAATGACATGAATGATCGTGAGAAAAATTCCCATTATTTAGCTCCTGCGCTGCATTTTTCCGTAGCGCCGTCAACAATCGCACAAAACGATTCGGTTTTAAGTGAGGCCCCGCCGACCAAAGCACCGTCGACATTGGGTTTTTCAATCAGAATGGCAATATTATCCGGTTTCACACTGCCGCCGTAAAGAATATAAATCTTCGCGCTGACTTCCGCGCCGAATTTTTCCGTCAAAAGCCGGCGAATGTAGGCGTGCATCTGCTCGGCCTGTTCCGGCGTCGCGGTTTTGCCCGTGCCAATCGCCCAGACAGGCTCATAGGCAATGACGCATTTCAAAATATCCTCTTTGCCAAGATCGGCGAGCGAAACATCAAACTGATTTTTGACTACCGTCAAATGACTTTGCGCTTCGCGCTGTGCCAGAGTTTCGCCCACGCAGACAATCGGAATCAAACTATACTTCAGCGCGGTCTTCACTTTTTCATTCACAAAGGTATCTGATTCGTGAAAAAACTGGCGCCGTTCAGAATGGCCAAGAATCACGTAGCGGCAGCCCAGATCCTTGATCATGGCCGGGGAAATTTCGCCGGTAAAAGCCCCTTCCGTTTCAGGATGCATATTCTGAGCACCCACCGAAACGTTAGAGCCTTGCAGCACCTTGCAAACCGCATGCAGCGCAGTAAACGGCGGACACACCACCACCAGCGCATCCTGATTTTTGTACGTTCCCGCTTTAATTCCCTGGGCAAGGCTGACCGCCTCATCCGCTGTTTTAAACATTTTCCAGTTACCGGCGATCAAGGGTTTTTTCATAGGTTTTCAGCGGACCGCCGCTGCCGTTTTGTTATCCAGGAGGGCCGCAATCCCGGGAAGTACAGTGCCTTCAAGATACTCCAGTGAAGCGCCGCCGCCCGTGGACACGTGAGAAAATTTATCTTCAATGCCAAAATTTTTAACCGCAGCCGCCGTGTCGCCGCCGCCAATAATCGTCGTCGCCTTCAGCCCGGCTAAAAAGTCGGCAAGTCCGCGCGTGCCCCGGTCAAAAGGCGGCATCTCGCACACCCCCACCGGTCCGTTCCACACGACCGTTTTTGCCTTGGAGAGAACTTCACAATATTTCTTGACCGTCTCAGGGCCAATATCCAGGCCCATCCAGCCGTCGGGGATATCCGTGGTAATGATTTTGAA
>JAHFHB010000038.1 GCA_023247135.1 Candidatus Omnitrophota bacterium | reverse complement strand
GATTCTTTTATGAATTACTATTTGATTCCGATGGGGTCGGCGATTTGGTCCACGCCGCTTAAAGAAATGTTTCAATTCCCAGCGCAATCTTTTGTGCGTTTTTTTCTTAATCACGGACTGCTGGCACTCAAGGGCCGGCCGCACTGGCTCACGATTCCGGGCGGCAGCCAGCGCTACGTGCAGGCTTTTCGTTCCCGCTTCACGGGTGAAGTCGTCTTGAACGCACCACTGGCAGCCGTCATCCGCGACGGTTCCGGCGTGACCGTGCTTGAAAAAAACGGCGGCAAGCGCCACTTTGACTATGCCGTCCTCGGGACACATGCCGATGAAGCCCTCGCGCTTCTCGGCGATCCTTCGCCGGAAGAATCGGTCCTGCTGGGGGCCTGGGAATACACGCGCAATACCGCCGTGCTGCATACCGATGTTTCCGACATGCCGCGCCGCAAAAAAGCCTGGGCCTCGTGGAATTACATGCTTCAGGATCCGCTCGACGCCGAGACCCCGGTCTCGCTGACTTACCACATGAACCGCCTGCAGCGGCTGGATGCGGACCTGGAATATTTCGTGACGCTCAACAGGCGCGCCCCCTTTCCGCAAGAAAGCGTTCATAAAACCATTCACTACACACACCCCAAGTACACGCTCAAGAGCTTGCGCTCGCAGGCGGAACTTCCGGGATTAAACGGCGTGCGCCGGACTTTTTTCTGCGGCAGTTATTGCGGCTACGGGTTTCATGAAGACGGAGTCGTGTCTGCCCTGCGTGCGGTCGAACCCTTCGGAGTTTCACTGTGAACTCGAAGATTTACACGGGCACGCTGAGGCATGCCCGGCTCGAACCGCTGGAACACCGCTTCGATTACCCCGTTTATTTTTTCTGCCTGGATCTGGCAGAAATCAGCACGCTTGAAAAACACATCCCCTTTTTCAAACACAACCGTTTCGGCATTTTTTCGTTTTACGACGCCGACTACCTGGAACGCGGACCCGAGTCGCTCCGTGAAAAAGTACGCCGCCAGCTTAAAAACATGGGCATTGAGGACCGGGCGGAACGTGTCGAACTCGTGACTTGTGCGCGTTATTTCGGACACGTCTTTAATCCTGCGAGTTTTTTTTACGGCTACGCTGCAGACGGAAGTCTGGCCTGGTTTCTCACCCAGGTCAATAACACCTTCGATGAAACCCATGTGTACGCTTTTGAACGGCCGTCCCCGCGGGGGGATGGGTTTTACAGCACGCGCGCGCCTAAAGAATTTCACGTCTCGCCTTTTTTTGACCGCCGCGGCGAATACGAATTCCGTTTCCGCCTGCCGCGCGAACAATCCGACATCCACGTCAATCTTTTCCGCGAAGGCCGGCCGGCGCTTTTGGCGCGCATGGAAGGCCGCGCCCGTCCCATGACAGCCGGCCAGCTGGCCAAAACCGCGCTGCAGTTTCCGCTCAGTGCTTTTTTAGCTTTGCCGCGCATTCATCTGCAAGCTGCTAAACTTTTCTATCAAAAAAAATTACCTTATTTTTCTAAACCGGCGCCCCAAAGCCCAATGACCATTCGCACAGCCCTGCCGCGCGGACTCGAAGTTCCGGCCATGCGAGCCGTGCTCGCCGTCTTCTCGCGCATTCATAAAGGCCGCCTCACACTGACTTTCCCCGACAAAAGCCAGCGCACTTTCGGCGGCGCGGAAACCGGCATTGACGCTGCAATCACGGTCCATCATTACCAATTCTTTCGCCGGCTGATCTGGGATGCAGGCATCGGCCTGGGCGAAAGCTACATGGCCGGGGATTGGCAAACCGCCGACCTCGAAGCTGTGCTGCGCCTGCTCATCGACAACAAGCCCTGGCTGGAAAAGCATAGCGTTTTCTTTGAAATACTGAGCCGCCTGCGCAACCGCGTGAGCCATCTGACCCGCAGCAACACGCTTAAAAACTCCAGGCGCAATATTCGCGATCATTACGATCTCGGAAATCAATTTTTCAAACTCTTCCTGGATGAAACCATGACTTACTCCGCGGCGGTGTTCAGCGCGCCGGGAGAAGATTTGGCTGCGGCCCAGCGCCGCAAACTGCGCATGATGGTAGAAAAAGCCTGCATCGGCCCGAACGATCACGTGCTCGAAGTCGGCTCAGGCTGGGGTTCTTTTGCCCTCGAAGCCGTACGCGCCACCGGCTGCCGTGTGACAGGCCTGACACTTTCTGAAGAGCAATTGAAATACGCCACCGAACGCGTGGCTGCTGAAGGACTGCAGGACCGGATTGAATTTAAATTATGCGACTACCGGGCTATGACCGGCAAATTCGACCGCATTGTTTCCATTGAAATGCTGGAAGCTGTCGGCCATGAGTTTCTGGGCGATTACTTTTACACGCTAGATCGTCTCCTGAAACCCGGCGGCCTGGCCGTCATTCAGGTGATCACCATTCCCGACCAACGCTACGAATCTTACCGCCGCGGCTGTGACTTCATTCAAAAACATATTTTCCCGGGCGGCCATCTGCCCTCGCTCAGAGCGCTGACGGAAGCAATCACAAACCGCTCCAGCTTCTTTGTGGAACATCTCGAAAATATCGGGCCCCATTACGCCGAAACCCTGCGGCGCTGGCGCGTGGCTTTAAAGCAAAACGGGGGCCAGGCGCTAAGCCTTGGTTTTTCAGTTCCACAATTGCGCGCTTGGGAGTATTATTTTGCCTATTGCGAAGCCGGTTTTGCCGCGCGCTATCTGAACGATCTGCATCTGGTGCTGACGCGGCCCGGCAATCATCACCTCGATCAAAAAGGAATTTATGTCTCTGACGACAAAACCGGAGTTGCTTAACCCCGTCAGCCTGAAAGTATTTCAGGAATCCGCCGCAGAGGATGAAGCCATCCGCTTTTGGGGAAATTTACCGTTCCTCATTCTGCACCTGGGCTGTCTGCTTGTTCTCTGGACAGGCGTTACGCCCGCCGCTCTCGTTATTTTCGTGGTGACGCTGCTGCCGCGCATGTTCGGCCTGACGGCAGGCTATCACCGCTATTTTTCGCACCGCAGTTTTAAAACGAGCCGCGCGTTTCAGTTTATTCTGGCCTTGCTCGGCGCAACCGCGATCCAGAAGGACCCGCTTTGGTGGGCGGCCCATCACAGGCATCATCACCGCTACACCGACACGGACTTTGACCCGCATTCCCCTTCTAAACACGGTTTTTTCTGGTCGCACATGGGCTGGGTGCTTTGCAAAAAAAACGCAGACCTGAAACCCGACGCGCTCGTACCCGATTTCATGCAATATCCGGAGCTCGTGTACCTGAACCGCAACCAGAAAGTCGTCCCGCTTTTTTATCTGGGGTTGATCACGGCATTCGGGTTTTACCTTCAATACGCGCACCCCGCGCTGCACACATCGGCTCTCGCAACCGTCGTCTGGGGATTTTTCATCAGCACCATTTTTCTGCATCATGTCACGTTTTTCGTCAACTCGGCCTCGCATGTGTGGGGCCGCCGCCGTTTCCAAACCCACGACACCAGCAAAAACAACTGGTGGGTGGCTCTGCTCACGATGGGTGAAGGCTGGCACAATAATCATCATCGTTTCCCCTCCTCCGAACGCCAGGGGTTTTACTGGTGGGAGCTCGACATGACGCATCTGATTTTAAAACTGCTCTCGTTTGCCGGCATCGTCTACGATTTAAGAGAGCCGCCGGCGGAAGTCTACGAAGAAGCCAAAAGGAGCGTGCCGCATGCCGCGTAATCTTCTGTGGAGAACCTGGGCCGTATTGTTGCTGGTGCTCACAGGCTCGCCCCGGCAAAGCATGGCCGCCACCGCCGAAGCCGCCGCGGTTCGTCCGCTAAGCGGCGCCTGCCTCAAAGATGTTTGCGTGGAGCCGGTTAAAACCATTGCGGGGCAGCCAGTCCCTTTGACGGGCTTGCAGCTTTTTACCTACTGGGGTTTTGAACTTTACACGGCCGCGTTTTATTTGCCGCAGGGAACCCCGCATTCCGTTGCAGGCGCGCTCTCCGACGTTCCCAAATCGCTGCTGCTCATCTACCGCCGCAAAATCCGCAGCGACCAGATTATTAAAGCCGGCGGGCATAACCTGATTAAAAATCCGTCGAACGATATGCCGGCCATTCAAGCACGGCTCGATCAACTCAACGCCGCTTACCAAACCGTGCAAAAGGGCGATCGCTACGAACTGCTGTATGAACCCGGCCGCGGCACGACGCTGCTTTTTAATGACAAGCCTTTGGTCACGCTTCCGGGGGTTGATTTTCAAAAAGCTTATTTTGGCATTTGGCTGTCGGACTATCCGCTCAACGCCAAATTGCGTGATGGCTTGCTGGGTAAAAATGCAAATTGAGAAATGCTCACATCGGTAGGGTACAGGCATGCCTGTACCCTACATAAACTTGCGCCTTTAAAGGTGCAAATGTCCAAGGATCAAGATAATGCGCGTATTCCTTAAGCTGATTTTCATGAGCTTCTTTGCGGCCATTCTCTGGGGCACAATCACGGCTACCTTGGATCGCGGCATGATCACGGCACTGCGCGAGCTCTGGCCCGACGCCTGGTTCCGCGCCTCCATGATCGATACGTATTGCGCCTTTCTCACCATTTATCTCTGGATTGCATACAAGGAAAAATCTTTTTTTTCGCGCGTGCTTTGGTTTGTACTTGTCCTGGTTTTGGGCACGCTTGCCTATTCCATTTACATTCTTATTCAACTCTTCAAACTCAAACCCGAAGAACCTCTGAATCATTTGTTCATTCGCTCCCCCACCCTCCCCTCCCCCGTAAAACGGGGGAGGGACAGGGAGGGGGTTTAGTACCCGCATGCCGCCTTTTCTCATCAACTTTGCCGAAGCCTTTGCCATGGCTTTCATCATGATGACCGTCCTCTGGGCCGTCACGGAGTGGCTCAAAAACTCCAGCCTGGTGGATGCCGCCTGGTCGCTTTGCATTCTCATGCTGGCCCTGCATTTTTTTGCACATAGCCGCGGCTTTTTTTCGCGCAGTCTTTTAGGCGCCGCGCTTGTCTCCGTGTGGGCCTTGCGGCTTTCCATTTTTATTTTCAAACGTAATCATGGCAAAGCCGAAGATCCGCGCTACACGGCCCTGCGGCAAAGCTGGGGCGAAAAACAGAAAATCCGCATGCTGCAGTTTTTCTGGGCACAGGGCGCGGCAGCCGCTTTTTTCACACTTCCGTTTATTCTCGCGAGCGCAAACACGGCCCAAAGCCTGCACGGCACCGAGTGGGCCGGTGCCCTGATCATCCTGCTCGCCGTGGCCGGCGAAACCTCCGCAGACCTTTCGCTTGAAAAATTCAAAAGTAATCCGGTCCACCGCGGTAAAACCTGCCGCGCGGGCCTCTGGAATTATTCGCGTCATCCCAATTATTTTTTCGAGTGGCTGGCCTGGTGCGGGTTCGCGCTCTTTGCCAGCACGGCGCCCTGGGGTTGGATGGCTTTCTTTTGCCCGGCGCTGATGCTGCATTTCCTGTTGAACGTCACGGGCATTCCAAAAACCGAGGAACAATCATTGAAGTCCCGCGGCGATGACTACCGTGAGTACCAGCGCACCACCAGCAAGTTTGTTCCCTGGTTTAAAAAATCATGAATTGCGAATCGCTGCTTGAAAAAAATCTCATTCCTGATTTCTTGATCCGCACCGGCATCCGCGCCATGCTCGCGAATAAACTCAGGATCGAGTCACGCGGCGGCCCGGACACTCAGCAAAAAAGGCTGGCGGCTTACGTGGATGGACTGCGCCAGAGTCCGATCGCCGTGCTGACGGAAAAGGCCAACGAGCAGCACTACGAAGTGCCTCCGCAGTTCTTCAAACTCGTGCTCGGCTCGCGGCTTAAGTACAGCTCGGGGTACTGGCCGGACAAGCAAACCTCCTTTGAGCAATCGGAAGAAGCCATGCTGGAGCTTTACGCCGGACGCGCCGGGCTTGTAAACGGCCAGTCGGTGCTGGACCTGGGCTGCGGCTGGGGTTCTTTTTCGCTCTGGGCCGCCGAAAAATTTCCGCAAAGCCAAATCACCGGCGTCTCTAATTCCACGCCCCAGCGTTTATTCATCGAGTCCGAAACCAGGCGACGCGGCTTGACGAATTTAAAAATCATCACGGCGGATATGAATGCTTTCGACGCCGGGGAACGCTTTGACCGTGTCGTTTCCGTGGAAATGCTGGAACACATGAAAAATTACGGCCTGCTTTTTAAAAAAATTGCTGGCTGGATGAAGCCCGAAGCAAAGTTCTTTGTCCATATTTTCGCCCACCGGCAGTTTGCCTACGCTTTCACGGATGAGGGTGCCGGCAGCTGGATGGCGCGCTATTTTTTTTCGGGCGGGCAAATGCCCTCAAAAAATTTGTTTTCTTTTTTTCAAGAAGATTTAAGACTGCTTCAGACCTGGGATGTGTGCGGCACGCATTACCAGAAAACCTGCGAAGCCTGGCTGAAAAAAATGGACGACGCACGCTCTGAAATCATGCCGCTTTTCAAAGAAACTTACGGCGCAGACCAGGCCTTGAAGTGGTGGGTTTACTGGCGCATTTTTTTCATGGCTTGCGCGGAGCTTTTTGGATTCGACCACGGCCGGGAGTGGCTCGTCATGCACTCTCTTTTTGAGAGGGCTGCATGAGCACGCCACAGCCATCAACTTCCCTCAAAAAAATCCTGCTTTTGCTGCCGCTTTTGACGTTTGCTTATTTGGCCAACCGCTACGGCCTCTTGCAAAAGACCCTTGGCTGGATGGAACATCTGGGCCCGTGGGCAGCGCCGGCCTATGTTCTGGTTTACGCGCTCACGTGCGTCTTTTTTGTACCCTCTTTTGTTTTCACGCTCGGAGCCGGGACTTTATTTGGATTGCCCTGGGGCATTCCGCTGGCGCTTCTGGGCACGGGGCTGGGATCCGTCAGTGCCTTGGCGATCGGCCGCACGCTCGCGCGGCCCTGGGTCGAACAGCAGTTCAAAAACAACAAGCAGTTTCATGCTCTCAGCGCAGCCGTTAAGAAAAAGGGCTGGCAAATGATTTTGCTCGCACGGCTCTCGCCTGTCTTCCCATTTTCCATCGGCAATTACGGTTTTGGACTAACCGACCTGCCTGCGCGCGATTATTTTTTTGCGTCCATGCTCGGCACCATTCCCTCGGCTTCGGTGTACGTTTACCTGGGCTCCGTCGCCGGCAGCGTCGCAGCCGCAAACTCCGGAGGCCGCACGCGCACCCCCGCCGAATGGGCCCTGCTTCTGGCGGGTCTTGCGGCGACGATTCTACTGGTGCGCATGATTCAACAGATTGCAAAAAAATCGATTACAGAACAACTCGTGGGGAATTAGTTTTTGATAGGCTCAGCTAGAGCAGCGGTTCCGGGGCAGGCAACCCGATGTTTTTTTCAATCGCCTGAATGAACTGGCGCGCATCAAGAGGTTTCATCAGGAAATCGGAAATTCCGAGCCGGACGGCCCGTTCGGGCGTGTATTCTTCGGCGTATCCGGTGATAAACATAAAGCCGCATTTTTTTCCGTTCTCTTTGTGAAACGCCTGAATGGCTTCGATCGCCTGAATCCCGTTCATGCCCGGCATGCGGATATCTGAAATGATCAGGTCATACTCCGTATCACGCACCTGGTCCAACGCTTCCGGCCCGCTAAGCACGGCGTCGACCTGGTAGCCTCCGCGTTTCAAGAGGGCGACAATCGTCCCCCCCACCAGCGGATCATCATCGATGATCAGTACGCGTTTTGGCATCATTCATGTTCCTCCCGGAAGCGGCTTTTAAGGTTATCGGCCACTCCCAGGAAAAACTTGTTCGTGAGAAGGGAGAAGGTGCCAGGTACCCTCACGCAAGTCCGTGGGGAACAGGCATGCCTGTTCCCTACCCATCATTGCGCGGAAGATCAAATTAGCGCTTGCGCTCCAATAAGTTAAAGCTAAAATACTTTCACTGTGCAACACCCGGACCAAAGTTCAAGCTCCGTGCTTTGCGCCGGTTTTCAAAATTCAGGAGAGTTTGAGGATAAGCGAATGGCTAAGAAACTGTATGTGGGAAACCTCCCCTACTCCATCGGGGATGAAGAATTGAACAAGTTTTTTTCCGCAATCGGCTCCGTCTCTACGGCTACGGTCATTAAAGACCGTTATTCGGGCCGCAGCAAGGGCTTTGGCTTTGTGGAAATGACTTCCGACAGCGATGTCGCCAAAGCGATTGAAGCTCTGAACGGGAAAGATCTGGACGGCCGCAAGCTGGTCGTCAATGAAGCCCGTCCGATGGAGGAACGCAGACCGCGCGATCGCAACAACTACTAACGCGCGGCCCAGCGGCCCCAGCAACCTTAGTTATAAAATAAAACCCCCGCGTCCATCACGCGGGGGTTTTATTTTATTATCCCAAGTCTGCTTTAAGCCCGGATAAATTTCGTCATCTGCCCTGGGTCATCCGTAAAGATCGCCTTAACTCCCCACGCAAAATAGCGCGCGGCTTCACGTGGATCATTCACCGCATAAACGCGCACGTCGATTTTTTTCTGCCGCAGAAACTGAACCGTCGGTCGGGTGACGAAAGACCGCTGCAAACTGACGGTGCGGATTTTCTTTTCCTTCAAAATGGCGGCGAGCGGTTTCGGAAAAGCCGTGAGCGCCAGTGAAAGCGGCAGGTACGGCGAGAGTCTTTTAAGCAGCATTAACTCTGTGAGATGGAATGAAGTCACCTCGCAAGAATTCTCAAGGCGCAGGTCTTTGAGACAACGCGCAACAGGCTCCGCAAGCCCGGGCTCCTTGAGCTCGAGAATCAGCGGAATCATGCCGCCGTAGCGATCCAGCAATTCTTCAAGCAGGGGCACATGCTGGCGGCGCCCGAGCGAGATTGTCTGCAGCCGGCGGTACGAAAGCTCACGCACGGGACGCACGCGGCCGCGATATTCAATGAGATCATCGTGGCGCAGAATCAGCCGGCCGTCGGAACTCATACGCACATCCGTCTCGAGCGCTTCAGCCCCCGCGTCAATCGCCCGGTCAAACGCCAGAAAAGTATTTCCCGGGTAGCGCAGGCTGGCTCCCCGGTGCGCGATAATTTTCATTTCATGCCTCCGCCGCTCATGCGCGCATTCCGGAAAGCCACATCAAAAGCCCGATCAGACTGTGACTGTCGCAAATCGTTTGATCTTTGATCATTTGCGCAATTTCGCCGGCATCGTACCACCGGATTTCACAGACCTCGCCGGGTTCGAAGGTGCCGACGCGTTCCGCTGCGCGACAGTGAAACAGATGAAAGCGGTGCGCGGAAACGCCGTGCAGCGGGTAAAAAGCCGTCCAGTCTTCAAAGTGCACAGCCCGGTAGCCGGTTTCCTCAAGCAGTTCGCGCTGCATGGCCTCGAGGGGACTTTCGCCGTTTTCAGAGCCTCCCGCCGGCAGTTCCCACTGCCAGCTATCCGACGGGTAACGGTACACCCTGACCAAAAGAACACGGCCGCGGCTGTCTTCCATTACTGCCCCAACCGAAGGCTGCTTGAAATCAAAATGATAATGATCGCGGACTTCGCGACCGTCCGGAAAGCGGACATGATCCAGCGAAATACGCAGGCCGGCACCTTCGTGAAGAACCTTGCGCGCCAGTCTTTTGGCTTTTTCGGTTTTTGCGAGTTTTGGTTTCATTTGTCCGGAGCGGTTAAGCGGGCCAGATAAAGTCCAGCCAGCCCCCAGCCCGCCAAGAGATCAAGCATATCCAGTAAAACCGTTCGATCCGGAAACCCCCACCAGTTCCAGGAAGGCAGCAGGCCGACAACGGCGGCGGCCATGGCAAACACGATGCAGAAAAAGACACGCCGGCGCGGCGTTACTCCGCGCACCTGCATCAGAAGCCAGGTAAGCAGCAAGGCCCCGAGAAACTGAATGGCAAATGCCCGCGCAAGCTGGACAGGTAAAGGGCCGAGCCCGTGCGGGTTCATGACTAAAAAAGCAAACGGGCCTTTTTGCATTTGGCGCATTCTCGCCTGCACAATTTTTTGAGCCGCCTTATCCGAAGGCAGGGTTCCCGGTTTGGCGGCAGGCAGGACATAGACACCGGGTTCGATGGTGTTCGAAAGCAGCGCGCGCGCCACTTGCCTTTCATCCTGGAATGAGTGGATTTGGCCGCCGTGAAAAGGCAGGGCCATCCAGGAAATCGCTCCCCAGATGAAAACGATCCATCCCCCGACAAACGCGCCTTTAAGCAATGTTTTCATGAATCCCCCGCTTGAGTTGCAGATGTTTATTATAGGCCCGGAGCGCTTCGCTCCGCTAATACCTTTTTTGCAGCGGCACGCCCGGCAACCATCCCGCTCGACCACGCCCATTGGAAGTTAAAACCCCCGATGCGGCCATCCACATCCAGAATCTCCCCGGCAAAAAAGAGCCCTGGCACTTTTTGGGACTCCAGCGTCTTTGAATCTACTTCCGCGAGATCGATCCCCCCGGCAGTCACTTCGGCTTTGGCATAGCCCGCCGTCCCGTTGACTGAAAGCGGCGAAGCCAGCACCGCGCTTACGAGCGCTTCACGCTGAATCCGGCTCAACTGGTTGAATACCAGCGCCGCCGGGATGCCTGATTTTTTCATGAGTACCTGCGCCAGCCGCGCAGGCAGTCTTTCCGACAAAAACCGCTCCACCGTACGCCGCGGATGCCGCAGGGATTCCTTTTCCAGTTCCAGGCGGAGACTCTCGCCATTCCGGCCTGGCAGAAACGATGCGAGCACTTCCGGTTTTGGACTGCCCGAGCGCAGCCAATGGCGGCTGATGTTAAGAGGCGCCGGCCCGCTGAACCCCTGGTGCGTGAATAAA
>JAHFHB010000313.1 GCA_023247135.1 Candidatus Omnitrophota bacterium | reverse complement strand
TCGTCTGCGTAAGCTTCCCACTGCGCCAAAAACTCACGGCCATTAAACAAGTCCGGCCGGCGCAAGGGCTTTTGGGGACCGTCCTTTTCCTGCGCAAGCTCACGGCGCACTCTTTCAACCAGTGGGTAACGGACAGGCGGATTTAAATACGCGAGTTTTTCAATAAGGTCCGCAAGAAATTGCGCCGCATCCGCGCCGCCTTTTTCGCAAACCTCAAGCTCATGGTCCAAATCCAGAAGTTCCGCGGCATAAAATTTTTTCTTTCGCCCTGCAAGCTCTTGTTTTCCTTTGTCGAGCTTGGCCAGCAGACCGGGCTGGCTCCGCATGCCTGCCAAAAAAGCGGCGATTTGATTCCGGTAAAGCTCAGGCTCTTCAGCGCCATCAAGCTGCAGTGTATTTTTGGCGAAGACAGCCGCGCTCATGCTGCCGGAGAGTTCCCCGCGCGCGAGGTACCCGTCAAAGACTCCGCGTAAAATTTTGCGATCCGGGAATTGCCGGAATAAAAGCGCGTCGCCCTTGCCGGCGCCGCCTTCCAGCAGAATATCGCGAACGCCGTAACGGGCGTCCAGCCTCCGCAGGATTTTCTCGATATTTCTCTGGGCATCCGGCTGGGCGTGCGCATCCTCAAGAATCAAAACCGTTCCGCCGGTCCCGGAATGTTTTTGACGGACATGCCCCCAGGCTTGTGGAAGTTTAAAGTTCTCAAGATCGAACGCAATTTGTGCCGGGGGGAAAGAAGTCTCGGTACCGGCATAAACCGGCGCCGGACCGTGCAGACCTCCGGCCAAAAAAGACATAAGAGTGGCCGTGGCGATGACTTTTTTTGCTATGAATTTATACATTTTGGTGTTTCTAAAGGTTCAACTAAAGGATACCTGACGGCCTTGAGAGTTGCGAATCCAAAACCCGCAAAAAAAACTCCATAACCCCTTTATCTAAATGGGGTTGTGGTTTTTGCCAGAAATAGTTATGATGCGCACAGCAAAAAAGGTAAGGAACACGCTCATGCCCCCGGCGCGCCGTAGAAAAAAAACCAAAACCAAAAAACACCTTGTACGGTTCAGCCTTGTGCTCAACGCCCTGCTGCTCGCGGTTGTGATTTTTACACTTGGCCGCAATCATTGGGTTCGCGAAATCATTCAGAGTGCCCCGCGGCAGCGCCCCGCACACGGTTTTTTCTCAAACAAACCCAAGTTGACGATTGTCGTTGATGACATTGGCAACACCATGAATGACCGGCAGCTGCTGCGCAATCTCGGCGATTCCGTCACGTATGCCGTTCTGCCGCTCTTGCAGTACTCGCGTTTCTTCGGACTGCTCGCCGGGGAGACGGGCGCGGAAGTGATCTTGCATCTGCCGTTTGAATCCGTGAGCGGTACGATTCCGGGGCCGGGGCTGATCACAAGCCGGATGCCTGCGGATCAGGTGCTGGATGTGATGCGGCGCGGCCTGGCAAGCGTTCCGCGGCATCGGGGCGTTAACAATCACATGGGTTCAGCGGGAACAGCGAACCCTGAGCTGATGGATTTGATTATGGGTGAGATGAAACGCCGCGGGCTTTTTTTCCTCGACAGCCTGACCACGCCGGTCTCCGCCGCCTACCCCGCCGCCAAACGCCTGGGGGTTCCGGCGCTTAAACGGGATTTTTTTCTGGACAATGAGGACTCGCCTGAAGCCATTCGCCGGCAAATCGTGCGGATGACCGCGCTGGCCCGTGAAAAGGGCTACGCCATCGGCATCGGTCATTATCACCACAATACGCTGACCGTGCTGAATGAAGAAATTCCGAAACTCAAAAATCAGGGTTACCAGTTCGTCCCGCTGGAAACACTTCTGGATTCGACCCGTTGAGAATTCCTTGGGATTACGGAGGAAAAAGCGGAAAGACTATCTTCGCCCCTTGGGGGTGCGGATTTTTCTGCGTCTTTTTTCGCTGGGCTTTTCGTAATACTTGCGGGCCTTGAGCGTCTTCAAAATTCCCTCGCGCTCGATTTTCTTCTTAAGGCGTCTTAAGGCGGCGTCAATACTTTCGTGTTCGGAGACATCAATCTTGGGCACTCGAATCAGACCTTTCTTTAGACGCGGCCGCTGTAACTGAAATGCGGCTCGCGATTTGGGTGAATTTGGGGTATTATACGCGAAACCGGGACGGGGTCAATATTTCTATTACCTGCGCATAAGCGCAGGCGCAGCCTGGTTCAAAAACAGCATGCCAACCCTCAATCCTTCAATCGCCGCGCATTTCAGCCGGTACCGGGAAGCTCTCGTAAGGCTTGTCTACCCGCTTGCCTGCCCGCTGTGTGGAGTCATGCCGGGTTTTGAGAGCCGTTCGCTCTGCCAAAACTGCCATGCCCGCCTTGAAAGCCATGCCATGGCACCGGACGATGCGCACTCAGCTTTCAGAAAAGGTCCTTTGGCCGAAGCGTTTTCCATTTTTCATTATCGGGAGGAAGTCCAAACTCTTTTGACCCGGATAAAATTTTCCTCTGAAATTGCTTTTCTGGAAGCCTTCCGTGAATACGGTGCCAATTTCCTCTTGGCCCATGGACTTAAAACCCGTTATGATTATCTCGTTCCGGTGCCGCTCAGCCTGACTCGCCTGCTGACGCGGCGTTTTAACCAGGCGGAGGTTCTGGCTCAGATGTTTTCAAAAGAAACAGGGCTCTGCGTCCGGCCGGATCTGAAAAAAATCTGGCAAACGCCTTCCCAAAGCCGTTTGACGCGCCAGGAGCGCAGCTTGAATTTGCAAGGCTGCTTTAAAATCAAAAGGCAGCCGGTTTCTGGGGCCTCGATTTTATTGATCGATGATATTTTTACGACAGGGGCCACGGCCCGCGAAGCCGCAAAAGTTCTTCGGGAGGCCGGCGCCGGAAAAGTCGGCGTGCTGACACTCGCCAAAACCCCAGAAACGTGCGCCTCACATACCAGCGGCGCGGCGTCAAAAG
>JAHFHB010000037.1:8778-10909 GCA_023247135.1 Candidatus Omnitrophota bacterium | reverse complement strand
TCCGGACAAAGTGTGCGCGATCCGCTGACACGAACTGCTCTGGCTCGTAGGGAACAGGCATGCCTGTTCCCTACAAAAATGCCGTTGTTAAAAGTGCCCCCAGCCTGAGTCGAACAGGCAACCCTCTCCTTAGGACGGAGATGCTCTATCCATTTGAGCTATGGGGGCGTACTTACGGTACCGGTACTGTAAGTGCCGGCTTCAAAGTCAAACGTGGCACGCGTGGTACCGGTACCGCTTACTAATACGTGATGACGGACTTGACGGGATAGTGAGTGAGTTTTTCGCGGCCGTTCAGAAATGAGAGCTCGATCAGGAAACTCATGGAGACGACTTTGCCGCCGAGTTTTTCCACAAGGTGCGCGGCCGCGAGCGCCGTGCCGCCGGTCGCAAGCAAGTCATCCACAATGGCCACGCGGGCTCCGGCTGAAACCGCGTCGCGGTGAATTTCAAGAACCGCTTCGCCATATTCCAGCGCATAGGCCACTTCTTCGGTCTCGTGCGGAAGTTTGCCTTTTTTACGCACGGGAATAAATCCGGCGTTCAGTTTATAGGCAAGCACCGGGCTGAAAATAAATCCGCGCGACTCGATTCCAAGAATGTAATCGGGTTTTTCAGGCAGCAGCCACTCCGTCATGGTATCAATGGCTTCGTGAAAAGCCTTGGGTTCTTTTAAAAGCGGCGTGATGTCTTTAAACAAAATGCCCTTTTTGGGGAAATCGGGGATATCGCGAATGATGGTTTTGAGAGACGAGGTCAAAGGCGCCATGGCTTAGGGCTCCACGTAGTCGGTGAGTTTTTCGGAGCCCGCTTCCATGCGTTCGCGGATTTTTTTAATCGCCACGTTTTCGATCTGGCGCACGCGCTCGCGGGTAATGTTAAATTCCTGAGCCACTTCCTCAAGCGTCTTGGGTTCGTCGCGGCCAAGCCCGAAGCGTTGGGTCAAAATACGGCGCTCGCGTTCATCCAGCTGTTCTAAGAACTCCTTGATGCGCGAATTCTTGAAGAGTTCTTCCATGTGCGATTCGGGGCTGTGCGATTCATCATCCGGCAAAAGGTCCACGAGTTCCGCGGTGCCATCCAGGCTGATCGGCGCATTCAAAGAACTCGGGCGGCTGGCAATCTTTTCGATCTCTTCAATTTTGGCCCGGGGAACTTTCATGATCTCGGCAATTTCCTTGGCGGTGGGCATGCGGTTCAATTTCTGCATCAAGCCGTCACGAACTTTGCGCCACTTGGAAATAATGTCGTACATGTAAACTGGAATACGAATCGTCTTGCCCTGATTGGAAAGCGCGCGCATGATCGCCTGCTTGATCCACCAGGACGCGTACGTCGAAAAACGGTAACCGCGGTCCGGATTGAATTTTTCGACCGCTCGCATCAGCCCGATATTGCCCTCTTCGACAAGGTCCGAAAATGCGAGGCCCATGTTGCTGTAGCGTTTGGCAATCGAAATCACGAGGCGCAAATTCGAACGGATCATTTGGTGCCGCGCCTTTTCAGCCGCGTGGACATCGCGGCCATGAACTTTCTGCGCGAGCTCGATTTCCTGCTCAGGAGTCAAAAGCGGGATCGTTTCGATCTGAGAAAGGTAAATCTTCATCGGCGTCCGGTCAAGCGTGTGCTCGGACGCATTGTCGTCGGCATCCCCGAGTTCTTCGGGCTCGCGCTTGCGCTTGCGGCGCTCCTGCGGAGCCTCCAAAGCGTGCTCCTGAACCAGAATCTGCTTCAGCTCCTCATCCCGGATCACTTCGGATTTATCCGATAGTTTTCCAAGCTTGGGCGCCTTGATTTTTTTTCCGGGGAACGACTGTTTGGGTTTTAACTTGGCCGGCTTGGCTGGTTTAGACGCTTTTCTTGCGGTTTTGGAACGGGAGGGCTTTTTCTTCGCTTTCGGCGAAGACGCACGCGCAACTTTCTTGCGCTTTTTCAGGGAAGTCGCTTTGCCGCGTTTCTTTTTAGCTGCGGCTTTACGGGAATGTTTTTTTGCCCCCATACTCCTGCTACATTGGTGGGTTTGCCCAGAATCCCGGAGATTGGCTCCGGGATTCCAGGCGGTGAAACTTTCGGATTACTTTTTTTTTTTCTTCTCGCGGCAAACGGCCTGCGCTGCTGCAAGGCGGGCAAT
>JAHFHB010000037.1:5593-8768 GCA_023247135.1 Candidatus Omnitrophota bacterium | reverse complement strand
CGATAAGGCGAACAGCTGACGTAATTCATTCCGACGCGGTGGCAAAATTCCACCGAAGCCGGATCGCCGCCATGTTCGCCGCAAATTCCAACTTTAAGGTCTGGCCTTGTTTTACGGCCTTTTTCCACGCCGAGTTGAATTAAATATCCGATGCCTTCCTGATCGAGGCTGGAGAACGGGTCCTTCTCGAAAATTCCGCGTTCGATGTACGTTCCCAAAAAGGAACCGGAGTCGTCGCGCGAGAACCCAAGCCCCATCTGAGTCAGGTCGTTGGTGCCGAAGGAGAAAAACTGAGCGGTTTCCGCAATCTTGTCGGCCGTCAGCGCCGCACGCGGAATCTCGATCATGGTTCCCACCAGGTAAGGCACTTTTATTTTTTTCTCGGCAAATACCTGCGCCACCACGGCTTCAAGCTCCTCTTTCAAGATATCAAGTTCCTTTTTCATGCCCACAAGCGGGATCATGATTTCGGGCTCGACTTTAATCCCCTGCTTTTTGACGTTGCAAGCCGCTTCGATGATCGCGCGCACCTGCATGGCGTAGATTTCCGGATAGCTGATGCCGAGTCGGCAGCCGCGATGCCCGAGCATGGGGTTAAACTCATGCAGGCTGTTGACCTTGTGGCGGATCACGTCGAGTGAAAGATTCATGACGCCAGCCATCTCGCGCTGATTCGCATCATCATGCGGCAGGAATTCATGCAGCGGCGGGTCCAAAAGGCGCACCGTCACGGGCAGGCCTTTCATGATCTTGAAAATGCCTTCGAAGTCGCCGCGCTGCATGGGCAGCAATTTATTGAGCGCCTTTTTGCGGCCTTCCACATCCGCCGCCAAAATCATTTCGCGCACGGCAATGATGCGGTCGCCTTCAAAAAACATGTGCTCCGTGCGGCAAAGACCGATCCCCTCAGCGCCGAACTTGTGCGCCACATCCGCGTCATGCGGCGTATCGGCATTCGTACGCACCAAAAGAGTACGGGTTTCATCCGCCCATTTCATCAGCGTACCGAAGTAGCCGGAAAGCACCGGATCCACCGTACTCAGTTTGCCGGTGTAAACCTCTCCGAGAGAACCATCGAGTGAAATCCAGTCGCCCTGTTTCACGACGATGCCGCCGACCGAAAACTGTTTGGCCGCGTAATCAATCTTGAGTTCGCCGCAGCCTGCGACACAGCACTTGCCCATGCCGCGTGCCACAACGGCCGCATGCGAGGTCATGCCCCCGCGTGCCGTGAGAATGCCCTTGGCCGCGTTCATGCCACCGATGTCTTCCGGCGACGTTTCAATACGAACCAGAATGACCGATTCGCCCTGAGCATGCCAGCTCTCCGCGTCTTCGGCGTTGAATACGACTTTACCCGTGGCCGCTCCCGGAGATGCCGGAAGTCCCTTGACCAGAACCGTACGTTTTTGTTTGGGATCAAACATCGGGTGAAGCAGTTGATCCAGGCTCTTGGGGCTCACGCGCAGAAGCGCATCCGGCTTGCTGAGCCGGCCTTCCTTGACGAGCTCAACCGCGATACGAACCGCCGCAGCCGCAGTGCGTTTGCCATTACGAGTCTGGAGAATGAACAATTTTTTCTCCTGAACCGTGAACTCGATGTCCTGCATATCCTTGTAGTGATTCTCGAGCTTGGCGCGAGTCGCTACGAGCTGTTTGTAAATCTCGGGCCATTCCTTGGACATGCCGTCGAGCGGCAGCGGCGTGCGGATCCCCGCCACCACGTCTTCACCCTGCGCATTCACAAGAAACTCACCATAGAATTTATTTTCACCGGTGGAGGGATTGCGCGTAAAACACACGCCCGTGCCGGAGGTGTCGCCCATGTTGCCGAACACCATGGCCTGCACGTTGACGGCCGTGCCGAGCAGCCCGCTGATTTCGTTCAGCTGGCGGTACTTGTTGGCACGCGGGTTGTTCCAGGAATTGAATACGGCATTGATGGTTTTGAAAAGCTGTTGAAACGGATCGTCCGGAAATTCTTCGCCGGTTTGTTCCAGGTAGGCTTTCTTGTAGAGCCGCACGATTTCTTTGAGATCGTTCGGGGAAAGATCGGTGTCCTGCCGGGCCCCCACCTGTTCTTTTTTGCTGTCGAGAATGTGTTCAAACTTTTCCTTGTCGACGTTCATGACGACATCGCCGAACATTTGGATAAAACGGCGGTAGGCGTCCCAGGCAAAACGCTCATTCTCGGTTTTGATGATGAGGCCCTGCACCACTTCGGAGTTGAGCCCGAGGTTAAGCACGGTGTCCATCATGCCCGGCATGGAAGCCGCAGCGCCGCTGCGCACCGACACAAGCAGTGGATTATGGCGGTCGCCGAATCCCAGGCCCAGGCTCTTTTCAAGCCTGGACATATGTGCGCGCACCTGTTCTTCGAGCCCGGCCGGCCACTTTTTGCCGCCCTTATAGAAAAGATCGCAGGTTTCAGTCGTGATCGTGAATCCCGGCGGCACCGGAATCCCGATATTGGTCATTTCAGCCAGGTTGGCGCCCTTGCCGCCGAGCAATTCTTTCATGCCGGCATGGCCTTCGGACTTGCCGTTGCCAAAAAAATAAACAAGCTTTTTGGCCTTGGCGCTGGAACTGGATTTCTTTTTCGATGCGGTTGTTTTCATGGTTCTCTCCTTGTCCCTTTAAAGGGTTCCTCACAATGAGTTAAATGATGGCGGAAGCGCGCTCTTTCGGGCGGCATAGAGTTGTGTATTCTATCACTCCTGCCCGATTCTGGATAGCACAGAAAGGTCTGCAAGGCGGGCGGCATACAGGTCAAAAATGCGCTTCATGAGGGCCTGCCGGTTAGCCCGAATAGCGCTATCTTCAACATTGACCATGACTTGCTTAAAAAATGCGTCCAGGGGTTCCAGAAAAGCGCTTCCATAGAGCTGGTTGGCATGCTCGTACTCCCGCCCGGCCAGCGCCTTCTCGATAAGCGCCGCCTTTTCCCGGTAAACCGCGGCCAGTTTCTTTTCCAAAGGGTCTTGCAAAAGCGCCTCCTGGAGGTCGCTCCCCGATCCCGCCGCCCTGGAAATATTACCGGTGCGCTCCATAACCTTGGCAGATTTCCAGAAAGCTTCGCGGTCTTTGTCGTAAACCTGCGTAAGCACTTCAAAGCGCCGGAAAACGTCGGCGAGTGAAACCCAGCGCGATTTCCACACCGCTTCGAAAATTTCAA
>JAHFHB010000037.1:0-5583 GCA_023247135.1 Candidatus Omnitrophota bacterium | reverse complement strand
CATTCTCAAGCCCCAATTCAAACGCGGTGCGGTCTTTAAAAAATTTGAGTAAAGAGCCGGTCACGGACTTAAGCGTTTCGGGGCTCAATCGTTCCAGGTACTGCGCCGCATTGGCGGGAATCAATTCCTCCAGCGGTAATTCAAACTCGAAGGCGCGCGCCAGCTTGACCACAATGCCGCCCGCGCGGCGCAAGGCGTAAGGATCCTGGCTGCCCGAGGGTTCAAGGCCCGAACCAAAGGCTCCGACCAAGAGATCCAGGCGGTCGAGAATGCCGTACAGCGCGCCCAGAACAGACATTTGTTTTTTAACGTCCCGGTAACTCTCCGAAAGATTCTTTGGCAAGTACTGTTCTCCGATGGCTCGAGCCACGCTGTCTTTTTCACCGGCGGCCGAAGCATACTCGCGGCCGGCAATCCCCTGCAGTTCCGGAAACTCGAAAACAATGTGGGCCATCAAATCGATTTTCGCAAGGGCCGCGGTACGTTCCAGGTCTTCGGCAAGCGCGGCGTGTCCGGCTTTTTGCGCAAACCGGGCCGCCAGCGTTTCAACCCGGCGAGTTTTGTCCAGCATCGTTCCCAGTTTTCCGAGATACACGATTTGCCCGAGCAGCGGCTGTTTTTCCACAAGCGGCGTCTGCGTATCCTGATCGTAAAAATAACGCGCATCTTTCAAGCGGGATTCCAGCACGTTTTCAAAATCAGCCTGAATTTTTGCAAGCCCGCTGCGCTTGCCGTTGGAGACCGCGACAAAGCGGCCGTTCAACCGGCCCTGCGCATCCACGCAGGCAAAAATCTTCTGATGTTTCTTCATGCAGGTTGCCAGCACTTCGGCGGGCAAATCGAGATAGGACTTCGAAAATTTTCCCTCCAGCAAAAAAGGTTCTTCGACAAGCTGTGCGGTCAGGTGCACCAGTTCCGGGTCCGGCTGATCCTGTTTAAAACGCCGGGCCAAATCTTTGCGGATTTGTTCTGTGCGCGCGGTCCGTTCAATCAAAACATGTTTGGTTTTGAGCAAGCGCACGTAGACAGCCCAATCCGCTTTGGGAATCACAAAAGATTTAGGGCTGAGAAAACGATGACCGACGCTTTGTTTGCCTGCGCAGATGCCGGCAAGCTGCACGGGAATCACCTGAGCGTCCAGCAGGGCCACGAGCCAGCGGATCGGCCTGGGGAAACGGTAGCCGCTCGCCTCCCAGCGCATGGCGCGCGGGAAAGGCAGGGACATGACAAGCTGCGCCAGAAGGGCTGGCAGTACAGCCTTCACGGGCTTCCCTTTTTCAGCGATCTGCACCAAAATAAATTTTCCGCGCGGCGTATCCTTGACCTGAACGTCTTTGAGCGCGGCGTTCTTACTGCGCAGAAACCCTTCGAGCGCCGGCGTGGGCTTGCCTGAGGGGTCGTAAGCTTTTTCTACGGACGGGCCGGAAAACTCCAGCGTCTGATCGGCTTGCCTGGCGGCAAGGCCTTCGATGAAAAGGGCGATGCGGCGGGGCGTGGCCTCGACTTTCAGGGCCGTAAACGTGATACGGCTTTCGGCAAACGCTTTCTTGGCGCGCACCGGCAGTTCGTCATAGACCGTGTCCAGACAACCCGAGGGCAGTTCTTCAATGCCGAGTTCGAATAAGAAATTCGCCACGTTACTGCTTCACTTTTTCTTTTTTGCCTTTAAGAAGCGGAAAACCCAAAGCCTGGCGCGAATCCAAGTAGCCTTGCGCGCAAGCCCTGGCCAGCGCGCGCACGCGGCCAATATAGCGCGGCCGTTCATTTACACTGACGGCGCCGCGCGCATCCAATAAATTAAAAAGATGCGATGTTTTCAGACAGCAGTCGTAAGCCGGTAAAATTAATTTCTCTGCGATGAGTTTGACGGCCTCTTTCTCATAATCTTCAAAGTGGCGGCGCAGCATTTCCGGATTGGATTTCTCAAAATTAAATTTTGAAAATTCGCGCTCGCCCTGCAAATGCACATCGCCGTAGGTCACGCCCTTCGTCCACTCCAAATCGAATAAAGACTGTTTTCCCTGTAAAAACATGGCAATACGTTCAAGACCGTAAGTGATTTCACACGAAATCATTTCAAGATCAATGCTGCCGCACTGCTGAAAATAGGTGAATTGCGTGATCTCAAGGCTGTCGAGCCAGACTTCCCAGCCCAGCCCCCAGGCGCCGAGCGTCGGGGATTCCCAATCGTCCTCGACAAAACGGATGTCATGCGCAAGCGGATCAATCCCGACGGCCCGCAAGCTGTCGAGATAAAGATCCTGAGAGTTTGCCGGAGCAGGTTTCATGATGACTTGATATTGATAGTAATGCTGAGTGCGGTGCGGATTCTCACCGTAACGGCCATCGGTCGGACGGCGGGACGGCTCTACGTAGGCTGCGTTCCAGGGCTCGGGGCCGAGTGCGCGTAAAAAGGTATGCGGCGAGAACGTTCCGGCCCCGACTTCCAGGTCGTAGGGCTGCATGATCAGACAGCCGCGCTCGCTCCAATACGCGTTGAGCTTTTGGATGAGCTGTTGAAAGGTCAGGGGTTTGGACTTTGGCATAAGGGCGCTATTCTAACAAAATGCCTCTTTTAATCAAGAAAACCGAAGGCGGGTTTGAACCCGCCCCTACACATACCTCAACATGCCGTCGTAGGGGCAGGTTCTAAACCTGCCCTCGTCAAACTATTTTTTCATGCGGGAGACGAACCAGACGGCCAACGCGAGCACGGGCAGCAGATACAAAGCCGCGCCGGGCTGAACGTGAATTTCGGGCACAAAATGCTGGGTGACAAAACCGAAAATACCGCGGGCCGAATTTTGCATGGTTTCTTTTAAAAACTGCCCGGCGGCATGTTCCAGATAGGCCATTCCCGCCCAGGCGTACGTCACACACGCCAGCGCGAAGGAGACGGCCCGTCCCGTTTTCTTTTTAAGCAGCAGACCGGCGAGAGCCATGATCAAAAAACCATACGCGAAAAGCACCGCCGCCGGCACCAGGATACCCGCCATCAAACCTGCCGCGCCGCCAATCCCGGCGGGAACGGAACTGTCTTTTTTGACAAAAAGTTTTTTAAGCAGATCCCACAATCCGCCGCGAAGATCCGGCAGATCAGATTTGTTTTGCGAAAATGTTCCCTTGGCCAGATCGAAACCTGTCTGGATCAATTGGGCGGGGCTGAGAGTCTGCGGCGTAAAAGGCGGCAGATGGACCTGCACAAACGGAAAAAAAGCGGAAACGGCAAGCGCGGCCAAAAGCACCGCGGAAAGTTGGAAGCGCACTAGCTCCCCATTTCGGCCTTGTTCTCAGCCTTCGCTTCGGCCTTTTTCATGGCCACGCCGGGGAGAAGTTTAGAATGGGCTTCTTCGCTGGAAACAATCTGCTGAACATTGACGGCCTGCCCGGAGGCGTTAAAGAAAACCCGCAATTTCGATTCATGCATGGATTTTTCAGGCGTCGGATACGGCAGATCAGGTTTGGGCGGACTGACCTTTTCTGTTTTTTCGCTGTAAATCCAGATCTCGCCGCCTTTTTTTCGGGGTTTTTTCGCAGAGGGCTGTCCCACCAATTCAAGCACTTGCGCTTGCGTCATGCCCGCTTTCACATGCCGCTGGTGCTGACGTGTCGTTTCCGGCTTCACTTTTTTGACTTCTACCTTTTTGGCAGGAGCCTCTGCAAAAAGCGGCAGTCCGCCTGAAAAAACGAGGGCGAGTAAGGCAGTTAAAAAGAGACGTGTGGCGTGTTTCATAAAAACCCCTCAGCCCATCAGGCCGTTGACCTTCATGTCATATTTTTTGACTTCCCCGCCAAAAGGCAGCGGCAGAGTGTCGTGGTGTTCAGGAGGAGTGCGCGGCTTGGGATGGACCAGTTTAAAGTCGATGTCCCGGAAACGGCGTTCCCGGAACTGTAATCCGGTGGCGGTCTTTTTGGCTTTGCCTGGCTGTTTTTTCATAAAGGGTTCGCTCCGGGCTTCATTATAGTAAGAGGCGAGGGGTTTGTGCAATACGCGACTGCGATTGGGAGTCAGCGCTTCTTCTCGGTGGCTTTGATTAAAGCCCCTAAAAGACCGGCCACCGGGTCTTCTGCTGCCGAAGAAGAGGGCTGCCCCGTGTCGGCGGCGGTTTGGGTTTTCTTTTTACCTGCCAGCAGACCGCTCAAAACCTGTTGAGTCGCCGCCACAGCGAGACGCTGGCCAATGTTATTGAAGTCCACGCTGATCTCGGGATGAGCGGTCGTACCGCGAATCACCAAGGGAAAAAGCATGCGGCCCGCAGTGTCTCGAAGCGTATCGAGTTCATTAATGCTGCGCGAAAGCGCCTCTGAAAATTCTGAGTCGATGGCCACCGTGCCCCTTCCGCTGACGGGCCCGGCCAGTAAAATCTGAGCGTTTGCAAGAACTTCAAGCGAATCCGATGCCAGTGAAATGGGGTCTGCCAACATCGCGCCGGCCGTGATTTGCAGCGGAATATCACCGGCCGTAAAATAAGTATCCTGCGCATCCAGCCGTCTTTGATAATTCTGGGAAAGCCGCGCAGAAAATTTTTCGCGCAGGCCGGGAATCAGCGCAAGCCTATTCATGATTTCCCGGATCACATTCAAGTGACGAATCACGCCGTCTTTAATGGAAATCTGTCCATTGCCTTGAAGATTCTGAGCGATCATCGCGACATCTTTGCCGGCAAAAACCCCTTCCAGGGAAAAAGAAGCCTGCCCTTCAACCCGCGGCTCGCCTTCAGGCACCTCGGGCGCCAATTCTGCGAGTGAAAAATTCGTGGCGGCGCTTTCAAACTGCCCGCTGATCACGCCGGCCGGCGTCACTTGAAATTTTCCGGAGGCCTTGATCCGCCCCTGCCCCAGGCGCGCGGAAACTTCTTCCAGGGTCAGCTTGGGATATTCCACAAGTCCGCGCAGCGTGATCTCTGAAAACGTTTTACCGGACTCCGGCACGCGCAGACTGCCTTGCGCCAGCTCAAGCCTCACCACCGGCCGGGCTTCTCCCGGCCCCACAGTCAAAGAGTCCATGACCGCACTCAGCTGACCGCGCAGAGCCCCGTCTGCAAACCAGGCTTTGACGTCAGGCAAAATAGCGCCCGCAGCATCGGCATCCAGCTGTGCCAGATCCGTTTTTAGTTTAAAGTTTTCAAGCACGGCACTGTGCCGGGCCAAGTCAGGACGTATGCGCCCGCTGGCAAACAAATTTTGAGTGCGGCTCAGAAAAGACGCGCGCAGCGCCGCTTCAGCCGGAGTCACGGGCGAGAGATTATTAAGTTCCAGGTCAATGCCGGAAAGGTTGTAAACATGCGCGGGGTTTGCCCTTTCATCGATAAAAAGAATTTTGCCGTTCAGCAGTCGGACTTTTGATACGAAGAAAGCAGCTGTTTCTGCTTCGCCGCCGGGGCCTGGAGTCGCTCCGGTCTTTTTCGCGGAATCAAACAGGTCGGCGGCCCCCGCCAGCCGGCCATCGGCCCGCCGGATGATCCTGACCGTCCAGTCGGAAACTTCAAGCGCTCCCATGCGAATTTGCCCGCGCAAAAGCGGTGAGATTTCGAGCACAACCCCGGCGCGTTTTACTTGAACAGGCGCTTGCTCCTCCGTATT
>JAHFHB010000312.1 GCA_023247135.1 Candidatus Omnitrophota bacterium | reverse complement strand
GTTCGTTGGCCGGGTCGAACACACTCAGGGTCATCAAATCTTTAAGAGCCACGGGTCCGCCTGTTTGAACCATGGCAGCGGGTTTTGCGACGGGAGGAGCACCGCGGGTGGGGGTTGGAAGCCTTATGCCCCTCACGCTTTCAATAGCGTCACGGCGAGTTGCATCGCTGGCATAACGCCGCTCGCGTTCATCCAGCACGATCTGCCAAAGCGCATCAAACTCTTTGTTAAAATCAGCTGCGAGTGCTCGAGTAAACTCTTCATCGAAAAGCCAACTCTTGGGCTCGGACAGCTGCGCGGAGAGAACCGCGCGGAATATTGGTTTTTTCAACTCAAAGAAATTATCGGGCAATTCTCCGCTCCAATTGTCTTCGTACATCGAGGCGATCTCGGCAACTTTCTCCCGGTCAAGACGCCCGATATCGGAACTGCGGAAATAAGGATAAACCTCCCAGTAATGCCGCAGCCCTTTCAAGGTATCGGGGGTATCGGGGAAGGTCTGGCGAAAGCGCTCAACACCCAGATTTTTCTGCAGGGACCGAGGACGCGCCGCGATCACCACCTTCACCTGATCGGATCCCAGTGTGAAGATGCCGCCCGCGTCATCCGTGTAAGTTGCGGTGAAATCTTTGCCGGAAAGCTGCCTGGCCATCTTTTTAAATTTTGCCGCGACCTTGGGCCAGAACGGCGGGTAAAGATAAAGTTCGTGCCTGCCGGATTCTGAATCGCGGGCATTCACAGCGTAGATATGATCCTGATTCATCTCCGGCTCATTTAAATCAAAAAACTCAACTTCCTGCTCCAAACGCTTATCACCGTTCTCTTCTGCCGGAGCTGTTTTGAATTTTCCCATGAAGTCAAGATAAGCCTGTAATGATGGGCTGATGCGAATAATGTAGCGGCCCTTGTTGTCGATGATGAAGCCAGGTGCCTCTGACGCAGGATCGCGGAAGTAATTGGGCCCCGTGCTGAGATAAATATCATTACCCGCGGTGTAGGGCTTAAAACCCTTTTGGGCGATGCGCCGTAAGAGAATAAAATCAGCCGGAATGCGGGCGCCAAGTGACGATAAGTAATTGCTTGGATAAGCGTTCAAAAGCCCGCCCCAAAATGCGCTCTCCGGCGCCACGGCGCGTGGATCGTCGGCAGTCATTACAACGGCCGCTCCCCCTCCTAGCCTCCCCCGTTTCACAGGGGAGGAATTAGACGGAGAAACAGTGCTCGCCTCTTTGTCATTCCCGCGCCCTTTTTTGTCATTGCGAGGAGTCTCCGTAGGAGACGACGAGGTGGTTAGCACCAGCGTAAACCCCTCAGGCAGTTGAAACTTTCCAGCCGTAGGTCCGGCCGTCAAGCGCACGGGCACATCCGGAACAATGCCGCGTTTAGCAAGCGCTGTCCAATGCCACCCGACTAATTGATCCGCACTAAGACGGATTTGTAATTGATTGTTTCCGTCCATCAGCACGGTTGCGTCACTGATTGGAATCGCAAAGTCATCTTTTCTTTGGCCATCTCCGTCAAGCATGGTTGTAAAAACTCGAGCAAGCCGCCCACTGTCAAATTCTAAAACGACTGTGCCTTGTTTCCCCGGTCCTGCCTCGTGATGCAGATAAAGCGAAGTTTGGCTCTTTTGTCTTTGCTCAACCGCAAAACTATCGCCCTGGCCAATCCCCTGGCCGAACCAGAACCAGTCCATGTAAGCGCCGCGCTGTTTTTCAACGGCCAAATTGGAGTCTTCCAGCCGCCGCAAAAACTTCGTGACATCGCCCACATTGGCGAGAGAGAGCACGTTTCCATCCGCCGGAACCATGGCCGCGGGTTTCGCAGGAGGAGCAGCCATCGGCCCGCCTGGAGCTTGACCAGGAGAATTACCGGCGGAACGCTCCGCACGTTTTTCAAGAACGATCTGCCAAATCGCATCGAACTCTTTGTTGAAATCACTAAAAAGAGCCAAATTCACCGCCGGATCAAAAAACTGAGAAATTTGTGCGAGCCGGCTTTTGACGACCTCTTGAAAAATTTCTTTGCCTAACTCAAACGGCTCGCCGGATAAACCTGTATTGTAGTTCTGCTCATAAACCCAGGCGATTTTTGCCGTTCTCTCGCGGTCATACCCCGTTGTATTCTCGTTGAAAAAATACGGGTAAATTTCCCAGTAGTGCTTCAGGCCATCCTTCGTGTTTGGAAAAATCATGCGGAAGTTTTCGCCAACCAGCGTTTGCTGCATGGATTCGGGCGCAGCACTCATCACAATGATCAATCCATCCGATTTCAGCGTGAACACACCGCCGGAAGCTTTGCTGTAGCTGGCGCTAAAATCTTTGTCTGCAGTGCCGGATAATTCATCCGCCAGTTTTTCAAGTTGTCCAGCAACCCTCGGCCAATCCGGCGGGTGAAGATACAGTTCATGCTTGCCGGATTTTGAAACGCTGGCGTGCACGGCATAAACATGCCGCAGGTCCATCTCGGTAGACTTGGTCAAACCCGACAAATTGATCCGTTTTGAGCGCGCCTCCCCGTCCTTTGCCGTAAGCAAAGATGTTCTAAAAACACCGGTGGGACTTAATCTTACCTTCAATGAAGGGCTCACACGAATCACAGCTTCATCCTCTCCGATCATAAAACCAGGCTTCGTGGTCTTGTTGAAATCGCCCATATAGTTTTCGCCCGTGCTGAAGTAGATACCGGTTCCGAAAAGGTATGTAAAACCTCGTTGTTTAACAAGCTCAGCTCCGGGCTTACTGGAAATTGCCGTCAATGACTTCAGATAACTATCCGGATAGGCTCTTAGAAACGCACCCCACAGGGCGTTGGCCGGCAGCACGCTTTGCGGGGCATCAGCCGTCATCACGCCAACCGCTCCCCCTCCTAACCTCTCCCGTTTGCTCGCAGGCTTGCCCGACGGCTTTTTGGCCGGGGAGGAATTCGATGCTCGGCTTTGCGTATCACTCTCGCCACTTTCCGGAAAAGTGAGCACCGCGG
>JAHFHB010000311.1 GCA_023247135.1 Candidatus Omnitrophota bacterium | reverse complement strand
GTTTCTTTTTGTGACACCGTTCATGCGCAAAAAGGAACGGATCTGGAAACGCCTGAATCAGGATCAGGAAAAAGCCGCGGACCTTTGGCTGCGGGGCAGCAGTCTTTTGATCGGCGCGTTGATCGCGTCGCTTGTTTTCTGGAGTCTTGTTTTCCAGCACGAATTGCACCGGCAAAGCGGCGGTTTTTTCGGGCCCTGGCTTAAAGCGGTAGCGGCAACCTGGCTGGCGACGCTGGTGCCATTTTTAATTTTGATGTACCGTAAAGCGGACGTAGTTTTCAGGGAAGCCGAGGCGCGACAGACTCAGCGGGGGCCGGTCTTCAAAGCAATTCTGGTGGAGAAAGCCAAGCGCATTCTGCCCGAAGAAATCCAGCTGTCCATTAAAGCCTGTCCTGAAACGTTGAGCGGCGGGCATGTCGTGCTTTTGACCCTTGCGGATGGGCGTGAAATTCCACACGTGTTTGTGCTAAACTCACGTGAAATTCTGGGGCTGTACGCCCGAACGGATATGGATTTCAGCGCAGCTGAAATCCGCAGCGCGCAAGTGCTTACGCAGGATGAATTGCCGCCATATGACGAAGCCCAGTGGCTGCGTTTGGACGGACGAGCGTAGCGATGATTTATAATCTGGGACGACTTTTGCAGCTGCTTGGACTTTTGACAATGCCTGCCGCGATATGGGTGGCGGAATTCCGGCATGATGAGCGCGGCTCCATCAGTGTTTTTGCGGGTGCGGGCATTATTTTTTTGATTGGCATGTTTTTAGCGCGGGCGTATCGACGCCACTGAACTGTAGGGAACAGGCATGCCTGTTCCCTACGACAAAGATAATTTTTTATGCAAGTTCCATTCAATGATCTGAAAATTCAGTACGCAGCGCTTAAGGCGGAAATTCATCCAGCCCTTGAGCGTGTCTTGGAATCGCAAAGCTACATTCTTGGGCCCGAAGTCGAGGCTTTTGAGAAAGCTTTCGCCGGTTATTGCGGGGCGAAATATGCCGTGGGGGTTAATTCGGGAACCATGGCGCTGCAGTTGGCGCTTTTGGCGCTGGGGGTCGGACCGGGGGATGAAGTGATCACGGTTGCGCAGACTTTTATCGCCACGGCCGAAGCCATTTCATGGGCCGGAGCTACGCCTGTTTTTATCGATGTGGACCCTGCTGTCTGTACCCTCGATGTGTCTCAAATCGAAGCGGCCATTACGCCCAAAACGCGGGGAATTCTGCCCGTGCATTTGTACGGCCACCCGGCGCGCATGCATGAAATCAAGGCGATCGCGGCCAAGCGCAAGCTATTCGTGCTGGAAGATGCGGCGCAGGCACATGGAGCGCGCTGGCAAGGCAACCGTGTGGGCAGTTTTGGCGAAGCCGCTTGTTTTAGTTTTTACCCTGGGAAAAATCTTGGCGCCTTCGGCGAAGGCGGTGCGGTGGTGACAAACGACGAAACCCTTGCGCTGGAAATCAAAAAATTGCGTAACCACGGTGGAGTGGTTCGTTACGTACACGACCGGCTTGGTTTTAATGGCCGCATGGAAGCGATTCAAGGCGCGGTGCTTGGGGTCAAGCTCAAATATCTGGATGGATGGAACGCCAAACGGCGTGAACATGCTGCTTATTATCACTCCCAGTTTGAAGGGCTGGATCTGATTCTGCCGCGCGAAACTGCCGGCGCTGAAAGCGTGTACAACAGCTATGTTTTGAGGTCTAAAAAACGCGATGCTCTCCAGCGTTTTTTAAACGATGCCGGTGTTCAGACCATGATTTATTACCCGGTCAAAATTCATCTCCTGAGTTTTTATAAACATTTGGGATATCAGCCGGGTGATTTACCCGTGACGGAAGAGTTAACCGAAACCGGACTGGCCATTCCCGTGTACCCGGACATGAGTTTCGCGCAAAGGGCGTATGTGGCCGGCAAGGTTCGTGAATTCTTTGGAAGTTAGATTGAAACTGAACGCCGAATTGTGATAAATTAGAATTCCTATGGCAGAAAATACCGCGCGAAAAGATCCGCGTCCCGCAGCGATTGCGGCCAAGCTCGTTAGAAAAAAAGAACCCCGCCTCTTAGCCGTCATCCATCAGGGCGGTTGTACAGGTTGTGAAGCCTGCATTGTTTTCTGCCCCGTTGACTGCATTGAAGTCGTCCCCAATGTCGGCATTGCCCAATTTCAGCAGGTGGTCGAGGTCGATATCGAGCGCTGTATCGGCTGTGCTCTTTGCGCCAAGAACTGCCCGTGGGATACGATCGGGATGTACGACTACGCCAAAGGAATAGAGCTCACCCCCTCAGCGACGGTGGCAAGCGTTTGCGGACAAAAAACCGTGGACGATGTCGGCGGCGCGCCCGTCTTAAACGAAACCTGATTTTAACTGTTTGGCAGGAAGTTTTTGTAGGGGCGGGTTCCAAACCCGCCCTTTGTATTTATTCGGGTGCGGCGGCGCCATCCAGGCGCAGCCAATTCGTCTGCAGGAAAACCGGGGCGGGGCTGAGCGCTTCAGGCTCGACATCTTCAATTTCACTGCCGGAAAAATCCAAAGAGCGGACGTCATAAACGCCGAGTACTTCGCGTCTTTCTGAAATAAAAACGTAAGGAATTTCTCGGCCGTCTTTGAGGTGCGCGCGCACCAGGTGCCCGCCGTGGATTGTCTCAGGCCAGCCCTGCATTTTGGAACTCACCTTCGAAGAAATCCGGCGCTCTGCCTCAGGCACCAGGATGGAGCGAAAGCGGCTTTGATTTTTTTCGCGGCGGATGCGCGCATCTTCATAAGCCTTGTCGACTTTCTGATACATAAAAATAATCAGCGGTACCAAAAAAACCATCCAGGTTCCGAACACCAGCCCCACCCAAACCACTGCATTACGCGACTCGCTCACGGGGCCCAGGTGCGCTGCCACCCAAGGAGTCCAGATTTTAACCGCAATAAAGAACGAACAAATCGTGGCTGTGATCCAGCCAATCCACCACAGAATGGTTTGCGTTCCCTTCGCGCCTTGTTT
>JAHFHB010000036.1 GCA_023247135.1 Candidatus Omnitrophota bacterium | reverse complement strand
CCGAACATGAAGGTGATCATCAACGAGATGGATTTTGAAGACACTGTCGGCGTGGATGCCAAGCTTGTGAAGATGGCCCTGGCGACTAACGCCAAGCTGTTCACCAACGATTTCAACCTGAATAAGGTGGCGGAGCTGCAGGGCGTGAAGGTGCTCAACATCAATGACCTGGCGAATGCACTCAAGCCGGTTGTCATGCCCGGAGAACTGATGCAGGTCAAGATTTTGAAGGAAGGCAAAGAGCACGACCAGGGCATTGCCTACCTGGATGACGGCACGATGGTCGTTGTGGATAACGGCCGCCGTAAATTGGGTCAGACGCTGATGGTCTCTATCACGAGCGTTTTGCAAACGCAGGCTGGCCGCATGATTTTTGCCAAGCTCAACGGGGATGCGGATCGCGGGGGCAGCGGCGGAGGGGATCCGCGCCGTGATCGTTTTTTTGACCGCGGACGCGGCGACCGTCCGCAGTATAACAAGCCCCCGCAGGGCCGGCGTGACAACAATCAACCGTCTTCCGGGCAGAATCCCCAGTCAGGATCACTGCCGCCGCGCGAAGAGACGTCGCAGCCCCAGCAGTCCTGAGGGGTTGACGGCGTATGCGTCTTTCCGTGGTGATTGCTGCCGGGGGGGCTTCGACCCGGTTTAGAAAAGCTTTGCCGTACTCTGCCAAACGTCCGCCTAACAAGCTTCTGGCCGAACTTGGCGCGGAACCGTTGCTTTTGCGTTCACTTAAAACTTTTGCCAGCCTGAAGGCTGTGTGCGAGATTGTCTGCGCGCTTTCACCAGAGCTTCTTGGGATCGTCAAAGGGTGGCGAAAGACCCACGGGCTTTCAAAACTGCGCTTTGTCCGCGGAGGAAAAACCCGCGCGGAATCGGTTTACCGGGCGCTGAAAGCGACGCGGCCCGCCGGTGATTGGGTGCTTATTCATGACGGCGCCCGCCCCCTGGTGCAGACCGCGGCGATTGAAACCCTGCTGCGCCGGCTCAAATCCGGCCGAGCCGGAGGGTTTATCCTGGCGCGTGCGGTGGTTCCAACGATCAAGAGGGCCCTGCCTGTCTCAGGGCGGATCCTTGCAACACTTGATCGCAGCGAGCTCTTTGAAGCGGAAACTCCGCAGGCATTCAAACGCAGTATTTTACTTTCCGCGTTTAAAAAAGCTCCGGCTCAGGAACGCTTTTTCGGTACGGATGAAGCGGCTTTGCTTGAGAAAGCCGGATATCCCGTGCATGTGGTTAAACATGACACCTGGAATCCAAAAATAACGACGGTGAATGACTTGGAGCTTGCCGAAGCTTATTTGCAATCCCAAAGCAGTCGCGCATGCCCGTGGCGCGTTGGCTTGGGGGCGGACACGCATCGTCTTGGGGCCGGCCGCAAATTTTACCTGGGCGGCCTCCGGCTCAAGGCGCCGTATGGGCCGCTCGGACATTCCGACGGCGATGCTCTTTTGCATGCGATTACGGATGCGGCGGCGGGTGCGCTCGGATTAGGTGATATCGGCGAGTTTTTTTCTGACAAGAATCCGAAATTTAAAAATATCCGTTCAGCGGCGATGCTTGAATATGTCCTGAAGCGGGCGGCGGAGAAAGGCTGGAAACCGGTGCAGGTCGATACGATTATCCACCTTGAAAGGCCCCGGCTGGGACCTGTGAAAGATAAAATTAAAATGAACCTCGCAAAACTTTTGCGTGTGGCTCCCGATTGCGTGGGTGTCAAAGCCAAGACCTTTGAAGGGCTGGTGCCGGCGGCCGAAGCGCGTGTGGAATGCCAGGCTTTGCTGATGATGGGGAGGCGGACATGATTCGCGTTCGTTTTGCACCGTCGCCCACGGGTTACATTCACTTGGGCAACGTCAGGACCGCGCTTTTTAATTATCTTTACGCCAAACGAGGTGGCGGCAAGTTTATCCTGCGCGTGGAAGACACAGATCGTGAACGTTCCAAACCGGAATACCGGCAGGCACTGATGGAAGATTTGCTTTGGATGGGCCTGCGCTGGGATGAGGGGCCGGAAGTGGGCGGTGAATTCGGGCCGTATGTCCAGTCAGAACGCCTGGCCATTTACGAGGAGCACATTGCCCGGTTGATCCGCGAAGGCAAGGCTTACGAGTGCTATGTCACGGAGCAGGAAACCGAAGAGATGAAATACCTGGCCAAGATCGAGAAACGGCCGCCGCGTTTTGATAACCGCGGGCGTTCTTTTTCACGCGCGGAGATCGACAAACGTAAAGCGGCGGGAATCAAACCGACGGTGCGCTTCAAAATCGAAAGTCCCTTGCTCACGTTACACGACATGATTCGCGGTGAGGTGACGTTCAATTTGGATGACATGGTCGGTGATTTTGTGATCCGCCGCGCCGACGGCATGCCCACGTTTCATCTCGTTGTCTGCGTGGATGATGCGCTGATGAAAATTACACATGTCATCCGGGGCGAAGATCATTTATCGAACACGCCCAAGCACATGCTGCTGCTCGGGGCCATGGGCTACGAACCGCCGGCTTACGGGCATTTGTCGCTGATCAACGGCCCCGGCGGGGAGCCGCTCTCCAAACGCATGGAATCTATTTCCATCCGGGCTTTTCGCAAAGCGGGGTTTTTGCCCGAAGCGCTTTGCAATTACATCGCGCTTTTGGGCTGGTCGCCGGGGGATGACCGCGAAATTCTCACCTGGCCGGAACTTCAGGCGCTCTTTGATTTATCGCGTGTCAGCCGTTCTTCATCCAACTACGATCCGGAGAAATTCAGCTGGCTCAATGGACAACACCTGCGACTGCTTTCCGAAGGTGATTTTGTGCGGCGGGCGGTCACGTTTTTAAAACCTCTCGGTTTACCGTATCCCGATGAGGAGGTTGCTGCCATTCTGCCCGTTTTCAAAGACAACGTTGAGCATTTTGACCAGCTGCCGGAGCGCTTGAAGGTGCTTGCCGATGAATTTGAGTACGAGAAACCTGAGCTTTGGATCCGGACGCCGGCAGCCAAAGGGCTGCTCGAAAAAGCCAGTGCTTTGCTGGATGAGTTCGCGGCTGAACGCATGCCCTCGTATGAGAAATTTCTGGAAAAACTCAAGCCGCTGGCGGCGGTCAAGGGTAAAGACCTGTTCATGCCGCTGCGAGTTTCCTGGACGGGACGCGAGCACGGGCCGGAATTAAAACGTATTTTTCCCGTATTGGGGGCGGCGCGTCTCAAAAAAAGAACCTTGCGGGCTTTGGCCCTTCACGCGCTATGACGTCACAAACGATTGAGTTTGACAATACGCTCAGCGGCCGGAAAGATTCTTTTCAGCCGCTGGATCACTCCGGGGAAAAGAACGTCGGGCTGTACACCTGCGGTCCGACCGTTTATGACTTTGCACACATCGGTAATTTCAGGGCGTTTGTGTTTGAAGATCTGCTTCGCCGGTTTCTCGAATGCCGCGGGTATCGCGTGCGGCACGTCATGAATTTGACGGACGTGGATGATAAAACCATCGCGGGAGCTCATCGCGAGGGCAAGGCGCTGGAAGAATTCACCGCGCGTTTCAGCCAGGCTTTCAATGAAGACTTGCGCGCGCTCAATTGCCTGACCCCGCACGACCAGCCCCGTGCCACCCGCAAAATTCCGCAGATGCTGGAGCTGATCCAGACGCTGGTTGAAAAGGGCATTGCCTATGAAAATGAAGGCTCGGTGTATTACCGCGTGGCCAAGTTTGCGGGCTACGGGAAATTGTCGAAGAAGAAACTGGACATGAACATTGCCGGCGCCAGCGACCGCGTGGATGTGGATGAATACGACCGGGAGCAGGTTTCCGACTTTGTGCTCTGGAAAAAAGCAAAAGAGGGCGAGCCCTCTTGGGAATCGCCCTGGGGGCCGGGACGTCCGGGCTGGCACATCGAATGCTCGGCGATGAGCATGGAATGCCTGGGACCGACGTTTGATATTCATGCGGGCGGCGAAGATCTGATTTTTCCGCACCATGAAAATGAAATCGCCCAGTCTGAGGCCGCCACCGGCAAGCCTTTTGTCAAATACTGGCTGCATTGTAAATTTCTGCTGGTGGACGGCGAAAAAATGTCCAAGTCCAAAGGTAACTTTTACACCCTGCGCGATCTTCTGGCAAAAGGCTGCGACCCGATGGCGCTGCGTTTGGCGCTGCTTGCCACCCATTATCGCAGCCCGCTGAATTTTACGTTGGAAGGTGTCAAAGAGGCGTCGGAAAGTGTGAAGAAAATGGATGATTGCTATGCTTTAGTTAGTTCCATTAGTTACCAAAGTGAGTTTTCCACAGGCGGGTATGTTGAAAATTCAGAAATCGTACAGTTTCTTGAAAACGCGGTGACGCGAGTTCTGAATGCGCTTTCGGATGACCTGAATGTTTCGGAAGCCTTTGCGGTGATTTTTGAAGCAGTTCGCGAAATTAATCGTGCATATAGTGAAAAGAAAATTGATCAGATGAACTATGGAAATGTCCTTAGATTTTTTGAAAAAATGGATTCTATTTTTGGATTTGACATAGAGCCTGAAAAAATGCCCAATCAGATATTGGAGTTTTTAAAACGCCGGGATCAAGTTCGCAAGAGTCCTGAATTTCGTAGTAGTAAAGAGTTGCAGTCAGAATCGGATAAGCTCCGTGCTCAAATTGCCGCGCATGGGTGGATCGTTAAAGACGGACGCTTAGGAGAAGCTCCAATTGCTAAAGTGAAAAGAAGAAAGTGGGATTAGCGGCCGAAAACAGTTTCGCTCGTCATTGCGAGGAGCGGTTTTTGCGACGAAGCAATCTCAGCGCTTTGAGATTGCCGCGTCGCCCCTACGGGGCTCCTCGCAATGACGAATGGATGTTCACTAAGGTAAATGGAAAAAAATGAAAAAAAAAGGGATATTCATTACCTTTGAAGGGCCGGAGGGCAGTGGCAAGACGACCCAGATCCAGGCGGCGGCCGTGTATTTGAAAAAACGCGGCGTTCCGGTTCTTTTGCTGCGTGAACCGGGCGGAACGACCGTCGGGGAAGCTTGCCGGGCCATTGTACTTGAAGCGCGGCATAAGCACATGTCGCCGCGGGCGGAACTTCTGCTTTACCTTGCGGCCCGGGCTCAAATCGTGGATGAAAAAATTCTTCCGGCGCTTGCAAAAGGCACCTGGGTTTTATGCGACCGCTTTGAAGATTCAACGCGCGCGTATCAGGGCTATGGCCGCGGGCTCGATAAGAAAATGATCGATGCCGGCAGCTTGATTGCGCGGGGCAAACTTCAGCCGGATCTCACGATTCTGCTCGACATTCCGCCGCGTCTTGCTTTCAAGCGCATTGGCCGGCGTGATCGCATGGAAAAAGCGCCGCTGGCGTTTCATGAACGCGTGCGTCGTGGTTTTTTAGACCTGGCGCACCGCTATCCCCGCCGGTTTAAGGTGGTGGATGCCGCTCTAAGCAAAGAGGCGCTGGCTCTGAAAATTTTCAGCGAACTTGAAAAGCAGATTGCCGGAAGAAAGGGTTCCCATGGCCTTTGACCCGAGCACGTCTTTTGCAGACCTTCGTGAAAAAAATCCTGCTTGCGCCTATTTACTCACGGGCAATCAGGCGGAATCGCGGCGCGAATCCGGCCTGCGTTTCGCCCAGGAACTGCTTTGTGAAAAGACGCCGCGGCCTTTTGGCTGTGAGTGCCCGGGCTGTGCCAAAGCCCTGATGGGCAATCATGCCGATCTTTTCTGGCTGAGCCGCGCCGAGGACGAAAAAAATATCAAAATCAAACGGGTCCGGGACCTGATTCACTGGGCCGCATTTAAGCCCTACGAAGCGCGCGTCAAGGTGGCGGTCATCGAAGAAACGGATCGTTTGAGCGAAGAAGGGGCGCAGGCCCTGTTGAAAACGCTGGAAGAGCCCCCGGCGCGCACGATCTTTTTACTTCTGGCCCAGACGAAGTTTCAGCTGCTGGATACGATTCAGTCGCGCTGTTTTCATGTCCGGCTTAAAGCGCCGTTGATGCCCACAGAATCATCGGCGGGACCGGTGGCGCTGGATTTGACTCTGCTGCCGGATTATTTTGAAAAAGCGGCGAACTATAAAAAGGACAAGGCGCTGGATTTTTTTGACAGCCTCCTGGCGACTTTTCATGTCCGGCTGCGATCCTCCGCCGCGTCGGGAGACGCTCCCGCCAGCCTTGAATGGACGGAGGCGGTGGACGCGGCTTATGAAGCCAAAGAAGCTGTCGAAGGCAATACGAATCCAAAGCTTGCGGTTTCTTTTCTCTCCAACCGCCTCAGCCACCTGCAAGGAATGAAGGTATGACGGCCAAAAAGTTTTACATCACCACGCCGCTTTATTACGTCAACGCGAAGCCGCACATCGGCCATGCCTACACCAATGTGCTTTGCGACGCGTTCAGCCGCTTCAAGCGTTTTCAAGGCCAGGAGGTTTTTTTTCTGACGGGGACTGATGAGCACGGCACCAAAATCGAAAAGATTGCCCGGGAACAGGGCAAAGAACCGGTTGATTTTGTCGATGAAATGGTGCCGCATTTTAAAAAAATGTGGGAAGTTCTGGACATCCGCTACGACAAATTTATCCGCACCACGGATGAGGAACATAAAAAGTCCGTGACGGCCATTTTGCAGAATCTGGTCAAGACCGGGGACATTTACCAAAAGACCTATTCGGGCTGGTACTGCACGCCGTGCGAATCTTTTTGGACTGAGTTGCAGCTTAAAGAAGGCAAATGCCCGGACTGTCACCGCGAAGTCCAGCAGCTTGAGGAAAAGAACTATTTTTTCAAACTCAGCCAGCATCAAGCCTGGCTCGTGAAAACGATTCAAGAGGATAAGAGTTTCATCCAGCCTGAAATGCGGCGTAATGAAATCCTTGGCTTTTTGCGGGAACCGCTGGAGGACTTATGCATTACGCGCCCTAAAGCCCGGCTGAATTGGGGCATTCCTTTTGCGCCGGATCCCGAATTTGTGGTCTATGTCTGGTTTGACGCGCTGATCAATTACGTCAGCGCGATCGGCTATCCGGAAAATAAAACTCTCTTTGACGCGCTTTGGCCGGCGGACGTGCACATGGTGGGCAAGGATATCCTGCGCCAGCACGCCGTTTACTGGCCGATTATGCTGAAAGCCATGGGGCTTGGAAGGCCCAGAACCATTCTGGCCCATGGCTGGTGGATGATGTCGGGGACAAAGGTCTCAAAGTCACGGGGCAACGCCGTCGATCCGCTTGAGCTGGTGCGCAAATATTCCGTCGATGCTTTTCGTTATTTTCTGATGAATGAGGTGACGCTGGGCAGTGACGGGACTTTTTCCGAAGATCTGCTTGCAGAACGCTATACGACTCAGCTTGCCAATGATCTTGGCAACTTGTGGTTCCGCTACGCCTCCATGCTGGACAAATACTTTGGCGGCCTTGTCCCGGACGTGGCCCCGGAGCGTTTGGACGCGACGGAACTTTATCGCCGTTCGCTCTGCCTTTACGAGGCGGCGGCGGCAGCCGTTGCGGTTTTTGATCCCAGGCTTGCGCTGGATAAAATTTTTGCGGTCATCACCCTGGCCAATCAGTTCGTCGAAAACCAAAAACCATGGGCGCTTGCCAAAGACCCTGCCCGCAAGCCGGACCTTGAATTAACGCTGGCCGTGCTGGGTGAATGCAATGCGCATGTGGCCTGCATCCTGCAGGCGTTTTTGCCGGTCTGCGCCAAAGCCATGCTCGAACGTATGGGGCTTCCAGCCTGGATGCCCATGGTTTCGAACGAAAATTTCTCCAAGTCTTTTCTGAGGCCTGGAGTACGGATTACACGCGGCGAACCGTTATTTCCAAAACTTGAAGACCTCAAACCGCAAGCCGAATAATGTTCTTCGATACGCATCTGCATGTGCACTATCCGGATTTTGACGTGGATCGCGCTGAGGCGCTTGAGCGCGCGCGCAGCGAGGGAATCCATGCGTTTTTAAATGTGGGCACCGATGTCGCCAGTTCCCGGACTTCGATTCATCTGGCGGAATCGTCCGCGGATATCTGGGCCGCCTGTGGTATTCATCCCAACGATACTCGCGAGACAAGCCCCGAGGATCTACAGCAGATCGAAGCCATGCTCTTGCATCCGAAAGTCGCGGCGGTGGGGGAAGTGGGCCTGGATTTTTACCGGGAGCATTCGCCGCAGGCGACCCAGCGCCGGATTTTTTCCGAATTTCTGAAAATGGCGCGGCGGCACCGGAAACCGCTCGTGATTCATTGCCGCGACGCCTACGAAGCGCTGATCGCAATGCTTCGAGAACATCAGCCCGAAAACCCGCGGGGAATTATTCACTGTTTTTCTGCGGACCGGCCGGTGATGGAACGGCTGGTCGCGCTCGGGTTTTATATTTCGTTTGCAGGTCCGCTGACTTACAAAAAAAACGATGCCTTGCGCGAGGCCTGCCGCGCCTGCCCCCGCGAGAAGCTTCTGCTTGAAACTGACGCGCCCTTTTTACCGCCGCAAAGCATGCGGGGAAAGCGCAATGAGCCCAGCCTCATGCTTGAAACCGCGCGGACGATGGCCGAGATCCACGGTTTGGATTTGCAGGCACTGGGTGAGCTGACAAGTGCCAATGCCCGCGCTGTTCTCGGATTATGAAGCGTGTCGCGGCTTTTGCCTGGAGAGAGAGGGGCTGGCTCTTTCTATTTTTTTTATTTTTGGGGATTTATCTCGCGCTCAGCCGCTGGGGTGCGGGTTCAAATCACCCACCCAGTCTTGCACTGGAATCCTTCAAACAATCTGAGGATGCGTTTCAAGGGGCCAGCCTGACTCCGGAGTTTATCCGCGAGTGGCTGAAAAAAAGCCCGGCGGAAGCCTTGGGTTTTTTCTTTTTGTCCGGTCTGTTTACGCTGCTTTTTGCCGCCGGCTGTGTTTTAAATCTCTTCTGCGCGTTTAAACCGGATTTTCGCCGAAGGGTGTGGCCGCCTTCGGCCGTTTCTGCGAAGCCCTGGAGCGCGGCCATGCTTCTGCGTGTGTTGGTGCAGTTTCTGGGCGCCGGGTTGTGCCTTAATTTAGTCTTTTCACTGGCGGTCCGTTTGCTTGACAGCGACAGCGCGGCTCATGGATTGCTTTTGACGCACACGCTGCTGGTGGATGTGCTCTGCTTTTTTTTTATTCTGCGGCAGGTCAGGCAAACCGGAAATTCGTGGCGTGATTTGGGGCTTTGCATTCCGGACGGAAGCTCGCCGGTCAAAGAGATTCTGGCGGGTTTGAGCGCCTATGCCTTTGTGATTCCCTGGTTTGTGATGCTCCTCTTGATCTTGACGGGGATCGCTTCTCTGGTTCACTATGAACCGGAACCGCACCCACTGGTGGAGATTTTTCTGGAGGAAGAAAAAAAAGCGCCCTGGCTGATCTATCTTTCAGTGTTTATCGGCTGTGTTGCCGGCCCTTTTTTCGAAGAAGTTTTTTTTCGCGGGTTTTCCTTCCCTATTTTTAAGAGGAAGTTCGGGACCGTCTGGGCCGTCGTTGGTTGCGCGGCTTTCTTTGCGCTGATTCACAAAAACGAGTTTGCCTTTTTCCCCATTTTCATGCTTGGCGCTCTCCTGACGCTGATTTACGAAAAACGGGGCAGCCTGCTGAGTTCTTACTTTGTGCATTTTTTTCACAATAGCATTTTCATTCTTTATTTCTGGTGCGTGAAAAGTCTCATCGGCCGTTGAGGGCAAACCGTGATGGAATTATCCGAATTCGAATTAATCCGCTGCTTGGGCCGAAAGATTCCGCGGCCGGTCCGGCTTCCGGGCTGTTTGACGGAGGATGCCGGCACTTTTAAATCCGGCATCGGGCCGCTGGTGATGAGTACGGACGTGATCGTGGACGGGGTGGATTTCCACAGTGCCGCCGGCTATTGGGAGCAAATCGGCCGCAAGGCGCTTGCAGTTAATTTAAGCGATCTGGCCGCGATGGGGGCTGCACCGGTCTGTTTCACCTGCGCGCTTGGGATCCCGCGCTCCTTTCGGGCGAGATCGCTGGAAAGGGTTTATCAGGGTCTGATGGGATTGGCGCGCCGGCACAGGATACGCTTTGCAAAAGGAGACATTTCCCGGTCAAAAACTTTTTTTATCGCGGTCACAGTGATTGGCAGTACGGAAGGCCGGACCCCGGTTCCACGGTCCGGAGCCCGGCCCGGAGATTGGCTTGGCGTGACCGGCAGTCTCGGCGGCAGTTTCAAGGTGAAACAGTTCGAGTTCGAGCCCCGGGTGCGGGAGGGGAATTTTTTGCTTAAAAATTTCAGGCCGCATGCCATGATCGATATTTCAGACGGGCTGCTGCAAGATTTGGGGCATCTACTGCGAGCCTCCGGAGCTGGATGCCGTCTGCAGCTTGACGCGCTTCCCATTTCTGCCGCGGCGCGAAAGGCTCATCCGAAGAAAAACCAGGCTCAGATTCAGGCCGCTTTGTCGGATGGCGAAGATTTTGAATTGCTTTTGACCGTTGCACCCGCTCAGAAAGAGCGCCTTGAACGGGCTTGGAAACGCCGGTTTCCGGGAGTAAAATTAAGCTGGATCGGGCGGATTATCCCGGGGAAATCCCAGGTGGAGTTTTATGAGCATGAAAAAAAAATTTCTCGCGCAAAATTTAAGCAGGGCGGATTCAGGCACTTTTAAGGGAACCTGCATTTTGCATTCTCCCGCGGAAACTTTAAAATACGCCAGGGGAGTGGCCGCGGCTTTGAAACCGGGCGCAGTTCTGGCGCTGAGCGGCGGTTTGGGCAGCGGCAAAACGACGTTTATGAAGGGGCTGTGCTCCGGCTTGGGGGTTCGCGCCTCGGATGAAGTCAAAAGCCCCACGTTTGTTTTGATGCACGTGTACCAGGGCAGCTGCCCGATTTATCACTTCGATCTTTACCGGCTTGAGGATGCGGCAGATGCCGAGGCGATCGGGCTCGGAGAATGTCTGGCAGATGCAAAATCGATCACGTGCGTGGAATGGGCCGAGCGCGCGGCCGATCTGTTTCCGGAAAATACTTTATGGCTGAAGTTTCGTACGGCAGGAACCGAAACAAGAATTCTTGAAATGATTCCAGCCATGGAGACG
>JAHFHB010000310.1 GCA_023247135.1 Candidatus Omnitrophota bacterium | reverse complement strand
TACGTATTCCAGCTTAAAAACCCCGAACCCATTTTTCATACCGCCTTTGATTATTTCAGTTTTATCGCGTTGATCGGCTCTTTATTCGTGATTTCAGGCGGTATTCACATTACCGTCAAAGGCGAAGCGACGCCGCAGGCCAATACCCTCTTCCTTTTGGCCGGCGCAATCCTTGCGAATTTACTCGGAACCACCGGGGCGTCGGCAGTATTGATTCGTCCCTGGATCCGCATGAACAAGTACCGCATCACCGCGTTTCACACCGTGTTTTTCATCTTCATTGTGAGCAATGTCGGCGGCAGTTTGACGCCGCTGGGCGATCCTCCGCTTTTTTTGGGATACCTGAAAGGCGTGCCGTTCTTCTGGGTATTTGAAAACGTCTGGCCGATGTGGCTTCTGGCGCTGGGCCTTTTGCTCGTGATCTTTTTTGTCATCGACACTTTAAACTTCAAGAAGGCCCCTTCCGCGATCCGTGAGAAAGAAACGGCGCATGAGGAGTGGAAATTCCAGGGACTGCACAATCTTTTCTTTTTAGGCGTCGTGATTGGCGCTGTTTTTATCAAACACCCGCCCCTGGTACGTGAGATCCTGATGCTGGGCGCCGCCGTGCTGTCTTACAAGACAACGTCGCGCCAAATCCATGAGAGCAACGACTTTCAGTTTGGCCCCATCCGGGAAGTCGCGATTCTTTTCGCGGGAATTTTCGCTACCATGATTCCGGCCCTGGAATGGCTTGCGGAAAATGCCGGAACCCTGGGTATTCACAGCCCCGGCCAGTTCTTTTGGGCCAGCGGCAGCCTGTCGAGCGTGCTCGATAATGCGCCGACCTACCTTAATTTCCTGAGTACCGCCGCCGGCCTTTTTGCCGGCAAGGCCGCGCATGCAAATCTGCTTTCCGGCACCCAGGTCCAGGCGCTGCTGCTGCATCATCCGGAATACATTCGCGCCATCAGCGTCGGCTCCGTATTTTTCGGCGCCGTCACTTACATCGGCAACGGCCCAAACCTGCTGGTCAAATCCATTGCGGAGCAGGCCCAGGCAAAAACTCCGGCGTTTTTCAACTACTTTTTCTCCTACAGCCTGCCTGTGCTCATCCCGATCTTTGCCGTGGTTTGGTATTTTTTCTTCCGGACAGCCGCCTGACCCCCTATAAAAAAGGCGTCCTTTTAAAAGGACGCCTTTTTTATTTTCGAACTTCTGAACCCGCGACGTTTTAAGTCATTCAGCTCCGGCCCGCAAGCACGTAACTGAACATCAGCGGGGCCACAATCGTCGCGTCGGACTCAATCACAAACCGGGGCGTTGACGGATCGATTTTAAACCAGGTGATCTTCTCATTCGGCACCGCCCCGCTGTAGGAGCCATACGAGGTCGTGCTGTCGCTGATTTGACAAAAGTAGCTCCAGAGCCGGCAGTCTTTCTTTTTCAAATCTTGAATAATCAGCGGCACCACGCAAATCGGAAAATCCCCGGCAATCCCGCCGCCGATCTGAAAAAAACCGATCGGATGCGCCGGCGAAGTGGCCTGATACCACTGCACCAGTTTATCCATCTGTTCTAACCCGCTCTTGATGATGTTGATATTCTTGACGTTTCCTTTGATCACGTTGGAAACAAAAATATTCCCAAGCGTGGAATCTTCCATGCCCGGAGTAAAAATCGGAAGATTCTTTTCACAGGCCGCCACCAGCCAGGAATGTTTGGGATCGGTATCGAGACAATCTTCCAGCGCGCCGGAACGGATCAACTCATAAAAAAATTCATAGTGAAAAAGGCGCTGACCTTCCCGGTCCGCCTTCTGCCAAAGCTTCAGGATTTTGTGCTCAATCCGCCGCATCGCTTCGTCTTCGGGAATGCAGGTATCCGTCACCCGGTTGAAGCCGTCGTCACGGAGAGCCACCTCTTCCTCAGCGCTTAACTGGCGGTAGTTCGGAACGCGCTTGTAATGACTGCGCGCGACAAGATTGAAAATGTCTTCTTCGATATTGGCCCCGGTCGTGCAGATGGCATGCACCTTATCCTGGCGGATCATCTCGGCCAGCGAGATGCCCAGCTCCGCGGTACTCATGGCCCCGGCCATGGTAAAAAACATTTTTCCGTTATTCTCGAGAAGATTGATCCAGCCTTCAGAGGCGTCGACGACAACCGCCGCATTGAAATGGCGGTAGTGCAGCTTCATAAAATCACGAATGACGGTTTCTTTGGTATTTTCCATAGCTCCCATTTTCATAACTCCTCCTGTTTTCAAAATCATTATAAAATGGCGGGCTCGACGGGACTTGGCGCCTCGCTTCGCTCGGTCGCCGCCCGCACTATTGACGTGACATTTATCACGTCAATAACCAGTGCTCCCTTCAAGTCCCCTCAACATTCATCGGATAAATGGCGGGCTCGACGGGACTTGAACCCGCAACACCCGGATCGACAGTCCGGTACTCTAACCAATTGAGCTACGAGCCCGCGCAGGAAGGTTTATCGATAAAAACAGGGGCTTATTCTATTCAGGGGCACTGACATACTCAAGAACAATATTAAAAAATCATTTGAGCGATAGAGGATTCGGCGCCTCGCTACGCTCGGTCGCCGCCCGCACCATTGACGTGACGCCGGTCACGTCAATAAACGGTGCTCCCTTCGAATCCTTTTTTTCCGCGCACCCAATCTCTTGATTGGGTGCGCGACAAACTTGCAGGCCATCATTGGGCCGTCAGTTTGTCGCCCCAAAATACGTATTTTGGGGATGCCTCACAAATTCCTTCCGAATTAACTTGCCCACGGCACCCAATCTCTTGATTGGGTGCGATGCCTCACAAATTCCTTCCGAATTAACTTGCCTACGGCACCCAATCTCTTGATTGGGTGCGATGCCTCACAAATTCCTTCCGAATTTGTGTAGGCATCGTGGGCGATAGAGGATTCGAACCTCTGACCCCCTGCGTGTAAAGCAGATGCTCTAACCAACTGAGCTAATCGCCCGCGAGAATTTCAAATTCAGGATTCGAGATTAATCAGCTCGATCATCTTTTTGCTGCGCACGAGCCGCCGGCGG
>JAHFHB010000309.1 GCA_023247135.1 Candidatus Omnitrophota bacterium | reverse complement strand
TCTGCGTGTCTCCATGCAGCTAAAGCCCGCCCCCTTATCTTATTGATCTCCTATGTTTATTTCATAGCACCGTTTGTGATCCTGGCAATTTTTTTACGTGAAAAAACTCTCTCGTTCTTCGGCCGGTATTCCGCCTGGTTCCCGATCTTTTCTCTGATTTTAGGCCTGTTGGCACTCTCTGCCGTGGCGGATACTTTATGGCGGACTCAGTCCATTTTCAAAACAGAGAAACGCATGACAACAGCGGCTGCTCCCGCCACGAAACCGCAGAACATTCTCGTTTTAATCCTGGACGAGCACATCGGTGTTGAAGGCATTCCCACAGAACGCGAAAATACCCGACAACTCAAAAACCACTTGATTTCCTTCTATCCCGCCCAGGGTTTCCGGCTCTACGGACGCGCTTACAGCAACTATTACAACACTCAACGATCGCTTCCAAGCCTCTTTAACTACACGCCGAGCACCGGCCCTGCCGAAACCTCCTGGATATCCCCCAATTTACTGCTGGAACACCTCTATCGCCAGGGCTACCGCCTGCATATTTACCAATCAGACTACCTGAATATATGCAGCATGCTGCATGGCCATTACCATCAATGCGTCGAGTACAACAAGAACTCCGTCGGCTTCATCTATGGAACTTCTCTGCCCTGCTTTCAAAAAATGGCTACGATTCTCTCAGCCTTTATCGATGCCTATAAAAGCACTTTATTGACAAGACTCTTGTGGGTTCTGTCTGAAAAAATCTCCTGGCTGCCCTGGGGACATGTCGAGCCTCTTGGATCCATCCGGCTTTTCGATTTGATCAAGGCTGATATGCAGCAGCACCCCCGCGGCAGCGTGTTTTTCGCACACCTTCTCCTGCCCCACAGTCCCTACCTTCTCGACAGTGCCTGCCAGATAAAGCCTACCCGCCAATGGGACCACCGGCTGATTTCAGGGTATGCCGCCGCTTCAACCTGGGAAACAAAATTCAGCCATTACACAGACCAGGCCCTTTGTACGCACCAGAAAATTGCAGACTTGTTTGAATCGATGAAAAAACTAGGGATTTACAATACCAGTCAGATCGTGATTTTCGGCGACCACGGCTCGAGAATCTATTCACGCGTGCCGGCCAGCGCACAATCGTCAAATGACTGGGACTTTGCCGCTTCCAAACCACGCGATCTGCTTGAGCTTTTTTCCGCTTTTTTAGCCGTCAAGGACCCGTTCGAAGAAACGCCGGAAGGGCACTATATCGAGGAGAAAACACCGAGTGCCGAAGTGATTGCCCGAGCTTTTGGACTTGTCGAGCAAGGGCACGAAGATCCGCGTCTGCGAAAAGTCTACCTTCAGAACAGCAAGACCGGCCGCATGGAAGGCCACGACATGATCGATTTTTAAGACTTGCCCTGCCGCCGCACATCCTCCGGCGCAGACCGGAAGACCACTTCAAGACCATAACAGGGGATAAAATAACACAGGTTCTCCTCATAAAATTCCTGCGTCCAGCTGGATAGATTAACCAGCCACTGGAAGGCTTTTTTGAAATAGTGTACCAACCGGAAGGGCGATTGAAAAATCATCTTCTGGGAAAGCACGCGGATGCGCACATCTGAATAAAAGGCCGGCACCTTGCGCCGCAGCTGGTATTTTTCATCCACAAAATAATAAAAAGTGTAAAGCCCCATGAAACGCGTGTGTGTGTAATCGGAATAGTAATAGGGATTCGAGAAATGCGGCACGAAAAGACTTTTCTTCCCTCCGGGTTTCAGCACACGCGCGATTTCGCGCACCACCGCCCCCAAATCATCGACATGCTCAAGCAGGCTTTTGGAATAGATCTCATCGGCGCAATGATCCGGCAGAAACGGCAGCCCCCCATTAAGGTCTGCCACGATGTCAACGCCGGGAAGATCCAGCCGGTCGATGCCAATCCGCCCTTCTTTTTTGTTCGGCCCGCAGCCCAGTTCAAGAATCACGGGCGTTCCGGACTGAAGCCTCGCCGCCAGATCAATTTTAATATACGGTTGTGTCATCGCTTGAGAAAACCGCCCCCAACGGCAAAAGCACGCTTACGCTCCGAGAGATTTCCGCCCGCAAACATACCAAGACCCCTTCCAAAAATCATAAACTCCAAGCAGACACCCCCACATTTGCCGGTACTGCCTCGAAAGAAAAAGCGTGCGCATGCGGCGCGGCAGTTCGGAATAAAAAAAATACTTCGAAAACAGCCTGAAATGTTCCGGCGCGTTCTCGCGCATGAATAAAAAGCGGTTTCGTGTACGGTAATAGTAAAAACGCGGCGATTCCATGCCTAGGGACGCGGAAACCCGGTGTGAAACGCTGGCGTTGGCCGAAGTAAAGATCCGGAATCCAGCCTTTTTCACCCGCATGCACCAATCCGAATCCTCGTAGTAAATAAAATAGCGTTCATCCATCACCGGAACTTTTTCCGCGACTTCGCGTTTAAGAAAGGTAAATCCTCCGGGGACAGAATCCACTTCCTCCATACAGGCGTACTGCCCGCGATCCTCTTCTTTTTGCCCAAGCCCTGTAAACTTGCCGGTGCCTGGATCTAAACAGGCGCCGCCCCGACTCCAGAAAACATTGGGACGGTCATCATAATAGGCCCTGAGCCCCAATACCCCGATGTCCGGTGACGCCTTAATCTCCTGAACCAGACGCGCAATCGTATCAGGGCGGACCATCGCATCGTTATCCAGAAATATCAGGTACGGAAGCTTTGTCGCCAGAAAATATTTCAGAAGATCGTTGCGGCCTCCGGCACAGCCGCGATTCGTGTGATTGGCAAGAATGACCACTTCCGGATAGTCCGACTTTACAGCAGCCACAGAACCGTCGCTGGACCCATTATCGACAAGGACAATGTGCAACGCCGGATCCTCGACCCTGCGCAGCGAGTCCAGGCACTTGAGCGTGTCCTCCTTCTGATTCCAGTTGAGGATACCCACCATGACTTCCGCAGAATTCCCGGGCAACTTCAATCCCCTTTCACAGCTTTAAACTTCGCTGCAAACTGCGGCAAACATACTTCTGCTCATTTTCCGTAAG
>JAHFHB010000035.1 GCA_023247135.1 Candidatus Omnitrophota bacterium | reverse complement strand
GACCACCCATGGCCATGCCTGAAATGATGAGCTACACGATTCCCACCAGCCTTTTAACCGCGGTCATGATCGTCTTCGGCCATTTGTCGCAGCACAACGAACTGCGGGCCATGAAAGCTTCCGGCATCCACCTGATTCATGTCATTGCGCCGGCGCTGGGTTTGGGCCTGCTTGTCAGCGTGCTGATGCTGGTGTTCAACGACCAGGTCGCGGGACAGGCCAGTTTTGAACTGCGCCGCGCGACGAAAAAAATGCTCATCAAGTATCCCAAGGCCATGCTTCAGCCGGGGCGCTTTGTCACGCTGAATGACAACATCACGTTCATGGCCAAGGAAATCAACGGAGATGACATGCGCGACATCATCGCTTACGAAGTGGAAACGACGGATAAGCCCGTGCGCACCATTCTGGCGGACCGCGGCGACATTAAAACCTCTGCGGATGGCTCGGAGATGCGGGTGAGGCTTTACGACGGCAGTATCTCGGATGCCGAGAGCGAGGGCGTCCACACCATTCAATTCCAGACTTACGAGTTTCCGCCGGTGGATTCTTCAGAGCTGAGGAATATGCGCAAAAAGCAGCGTGATCTTACGCTGGCCGAATTACTCGCCGAAGTCAGCCGCGGGGGAGCCCACATGCCGGGTGAAGACCGCTTAAGGCTCATGATCGCGTTTCACAACCGCATTTCTTTTGCCTTTGGGAGTTTTCTGTTTGTACTTGTGGGGGTGCCTCTGGCGATTCTGGTCAGGCGCGGTGAAATCGTGGTCAGTCTGGCGCTCTCGATGGCGGCGGTTGGGATTTACTACATTCTCTCCGCGGCCGCAAACGCCCTGGCGATGCACCAGGCGCTGCCGCCCGCCATGGCGCTCTGGATTCCCAACCTCATTTTATTGATCGCCGGCGGCTGGCTTTTGCGCCGCTCTGTCGCCTCGTAGTGCATCATCAATCCAGAACGGAATAGTCGGTAGGGGGGGGGTACAGGCATGCCTGTACCCTACGGATCAGCCGACAATTTACTGCCAGGCATATGTCTTACCTTTTGGCAGCTGCTTCTAAAAGTTAGTTCCTGCTAGTTCTACTCTGCGGTTGAATTGGAATTCCGCCTTGAGCCGGGTACACTTCCAGCACTTCCTATGAAAAACATATTCTGGCAAAAAAGACGGCTGTTTTCCTTTATTACGGCGCTTGTCTTGAGCGTCACTCAAACGACGGCTTTAGTCCCTGCCGTGGCCGCGGTGCTGCCCGCCGAAGTTTCAGTTTCGGCGCCGGCCTTTGATCTTGTCATCCCGCCTGAATTGGGAACCGTGCAAAGCCTTGTCTCGGGAACGGGGCCGGCGCTTGTGCATCTTCAAACGGCGCATGGCAATTATCAGGCGCAGAAAAAAATCCAAGCTATCCTGCATCTTTTGAAAGACCGCTATGGTTTCAAGGAACTTTTTCTGGAAGGAAGCCCCTACGAATTGGAGCCGGAGTTCATCCGCTTTTTTCCAGGCGATCCCGGCCTGACACGCCGGGTGGCCGACGCGCTTTCCCGCAAAGCGCTCCTCAAGGGCGCGGAGCTTTTTTTGATCGAAGAAAAAGATGCGAAGGGGCACGGCATTGAAGATCTGAAGACTTACAAGCGCAACGTCGAGGATTTTCGCGGCGTGCTGCTAGAGAAAAAACACGCGCAGAAATTTTTAAGCGCGATGCAAATGCAGATCGACCGGCTGAGCAGTCCCTACCTGAATAAAAATCTGCGGGATTTTTTAAAAGAGCTGGATACGTTTGAGACCCATTCGCTTGCGCTTGAGCGCTGGCTGCGTTACCTGAAAGCGCAGGCCGGGCAGGTTCTGGAGCTTGACCTGGCCGATCCGGCCCGGCAAATCGATTGGCCCATGCTGCTGCGCTATTTCAAGCTGAGAGACATTGAGCATCGGTTTGACCCGCAGGCCTGCACGGTCGAAAAAGAAAAATTCTTTAAAGCCATCCAGAATGTGCCCGCAGAGACTTTGGCGCAAATCCGGCGGCTGCTGGACGCCCCGCTAGGCGAGCAGGAACTGCCGGACCCTCAAACAGGCCTGTTGTTTGAAAACTTGATTCGCTATCTTCCACAAGACTTCCCTTTCCAGGCCTACCCCCAGACGGCGCTTTTCATCACGCACCTGATTTTGCAGAGCGAGTTAAAGGGGCCGCGTCTGATGGAAGAAATGCGTGTGCTTGAAGACAAGATTTCGGCGAAGCTGGCTCAGAACGAAACAGAGCGCAAGTTGGTGGTGCTTTTCAAAGACTACCGCCTGCTGAAAAAACTTTTCGCGCTTGAACTTGCGCCGGAGGATTATCAGCGCTTGCGCGACCGTGAGCATGATTTCGAGCCGGCGCAAGTGGCGGTCCGTTTTCTGGAAATCAACCGGGCAGGGCGGGTGAAGGACGTCCAGTTCGTTACGGACGGTTCCCTGGAGCGTCTGTTCGCCAAGGCGCTTGCATTCTATGCGGATGTTCAGGCCCGCGACGGCAAAATGCTGCAGAAGCTGGAGGCGCAGCTTAAAGCTTCGGGAACGACGAAAGCCGTTGTGATTACGGGCGGATTTCATGCCCAGCCATTCGAGGATTATTTCCGGCAGCGCGGATTTAACTACGCGCTCGTGGCGCCTAAAATCACGAAAACCGGCGGCAGGGAAAAGTACGAAGACGCGATGCTGCAAAGCCGTCTGCCCGCTGCGACGCTGGAAAGTATTTTTCAGGCACTGCCCTATCGCAAGATTCAGTCGGCCGGTTTTAACCCGCGGTATTTTGCGCGTGCATTTACCGCTGAAACCCGGCGGGCAGGATCGCGGCTCTCTGCACAGGAGCTTGCGGTGCGTCTGAATGCGTCGCGGCAGCTTTCGCAGTACCCCTCGCGGCTCGCGGTTCAGCTGGCGCGCTCTGAGACCCGGCAAGACGAAAACAAACCCTCCGTTCAGGAAATGTTTAAAGCGCGGCAAAGTTTCCAGGCTCGTGCAACCGCCAAAGAGGCTATTTCAAGCCAGACTTTTACCAATGTCCTTGATTTTTTACAGGGCCGCATGCCGGAATTCGAGAGTGAGGCCAGCCTTAAAAATCTGGCGCGCCGGGTTCCGGCCAAGAAAATACCCGGCCAGGCTGCCGTGCACTTGCGCACCGCTCTGAAAACTCTGACGATGCCGCTGATTTTAAAGACCCTGCGTGAAAAAATAAGCGCCGGAAAAGTCATTCAATTGACAGCTCCGGACTCTGTTTACCGGAATTATCTGGGCGCACACGCGGATCTCAACCAGCTGGCCTGGGCCGGTGCGGACGGGAATTTTTATATTTCAAACCGGTTCTTCCAATACTTGAAAGAGTTGAGAAGGAGTAACCCGGAACGCGTCAAAGAAGTCGTCGCCGCCATCCTTGTTCGCCTTGCTGTTTTTGACCTGCTGGCAGGGCAGCTTCCGGAAGAAGCGGCACACTCCGCAGGCGTGCATCAAGCCCTGGAAAAATTCTCAACGGTCTTTGAGCGCGCAGTATCCGGCGGGTCCATTTTAGATCCTGAGAAAAGCGCGGCGGCCGACATGACGCAGATGTTTCTTTACCAGGAGCGGTTTTCCGCGGCGCCGATGCCTGAACAGGTTATGCGCTTGCAGCGCACGGGCATCTCCACGGCTGAAAAACTGCTGGAGTTTTTTCAGAAGTCCTTACGAGAAAATGTGGTTTTGCCTTATTACGAAAATAGGCAACTTTATCAGAAGCGGGGCAATGAAAGTGCGGGTATGCGTGAGAAAAGAGAGGGGTTCATCCGCGCTTTCGGCGATTTGCGCCGGAAGTACCGGGCGGAGATTCTGCGCACCGATGATTCGCAGGAGCTTTCGACCGAACGGTTAAGTTATCTTTCAGAGCGTGTGCTTCAGGGGATTGAACGCTTGACTCCGCAGGCTTTGCAGGAGCGCATTACGCGCTACCATGCCCGCTATGCTGAACTTTTAAAGCGCATGGCTCGCTATGCGGGTGATGAAACCAAGCAGGACCGTCTGGCCCGGCTCAATGAATCGGCTCGTGATTTGCTCAGCCGCCTGATCTTCCTTGAGATGCAGCCGAGCCGCATTGATGCCTGGATGCAAAAGCAGGATTTGCTGCCGGATTCCGCTAACTACAAGACGCTTGATGCCAGATTCCGGGCATTGCGTTACCACCTGCGGGCCTACGAGCGTGAACTTTTGTGGCTGCGCGTGCGCGAAGCGGGGCGGCGCGAGGTCACGGCCTATGTTGTAGGCGCAGATTGGGAAAGCGGCGTCGGCGCTTATCTTTTGGCGCCGGAATTTTTTGCGCGCGAGCGCGGCGGCGAGATCGTCTATCCGAAATTTCTCACACAAGGGACCGGCCGTGTGAGGGAAGAGGCTTACCGGGCGGTTCAGGATCAGGTGAAGAAATTGGCCAAAGGCGCAGTGGAGCGTGAAATGATCCGTTACCGTCATCAGAGACTTTATCTGCAGGATTCCATGCAAGAGTTTTTGAAGCCTTATTGGGAAGAATTCGACGGTTTTAAAGATTTTATGATCGAGCGTCTGCGCGGCGAAGGCGCTTTGGCGGAGCCTGCGGCCGGGGAAATCACTCTGGACCGGGCGGTCGATGCGCTGATTCGCGGCCCGCTTCATGACGAGGGGCTTACCGGGGCATTGCTGGATGATTTTCAGCAGTTTTTACTCGACTCCGCCGGCAGCGAAACCCTGCGTGCGGCAATTGAGGAGCGTTTTCAGTTTTCATTGAGGCCCGATGTGGATCAGGTGAGCGCCGTGATTGAGGGCAATACTTACAAAAGCATTTTTGATCTTCTGCGCTCCTACAATCACACGCTTTCCAGTTATGCGGAGGCCAACCTGACCGCCTACGACATGCTGGGGTTTGTGGATGATGCCATCAACCGGCTGCGGGCGCTGACCCGCCAGGAATTTGCGCATCTTCCCGGAGCCGAAGACATGGAAAAAGCCGCGCGCGAAGACATTGATGCGGATTTAAAGCGGGTGCGGGAATGGTCGGACAAGGGGATTAAACCCAGCCGCCGGATTGTAGGCGATGATTTGGCCGCGGCGCTTTTGGCCATTCAGTTTCAGGATCTGGGCCTGCTGCGAAAGGCCATGGCGCTTGCGCGCGCGGACACGCTCAGGTACATCCGGGAAAACATGCGGATCTCAAAGTTTATCGCGCTCAAAGCCATGGGCATGCGTGATTTTGTGCGCCGGCCGGTACAGGTGCTTCTGAAGAGCGCGCGTGTTTCAGAAGCTGTGCGCGTGCTGAGTGATTTAAAAGACCGCCAATTGCCGCCGCGCTTTATGGATCCGGGCTATCAAAGAGCCCGCAAAAGGCTTTGGCGGGTGATGAAAGCGCTGGAGCGCATGGACGGTCGTATCTTGCTGCAAAAGGAAGGTCCGGAGACCGACGAGCTGCGCAAACGTTATGTGCGTCAGCTGGTTGAGCTGGAACTGATCATTTATGACATCATCCACAAGAAGACTTCTGATGCGGACTTTGAACCGTTACTGCCTGAACTGCGCGCGGATATCGAGTCTCTGCTGCTGAGCGGCCGCAGTCTGGATCAAACCACCTTTACGCCGCAGGTTTTGCGCGAACTGCATGAGCGCGTGCTGGGCCGGTCTTCCAAAGCTAGTCGCTCCGAATTGAGAGTGGCGACAGAACAAGAGGAACGCTTTGATGAATTGTTGGTTGCTGCACGATCCTTTGCCGCGGATTTTGCGGTGGCTCCGGCCACGGTGGGGGAAAGACTCCGGGCCGCTCTTTCGAACGGAAAACCGAAAGAAGCTAAAAAGAAAAATTTAACGATTCTTGCAGGTTTTGGATTTCTGCCTGAGGAATATCGTGCCTGGTTGACGGACGAAATTCCAAGTCCTCCGGCGCAGCCGCTGCATTTAACGCAAGAACAGCTCTCCCAGCCGGCCTACAAGATTCGTGAGACTTCAGAGGACGGCTCTATTCGCGATTCGGAAGTGACTTTGGGCGGCCTTGCGCAGTATGGCCAGCCTGAATTTGATCTCGAACCTTTTTATGACGGGGATAGCAACAGCTATGGCTTTGAGATTTACGGTGCCGACAGGCGTTCCTTCGGCGGGCTCATTCTGCGGCGCCATGGGAAAATCCTGCCGCAGCCGGTGCAATGGCTGCCCCAGATTGCATCCAGCCGTCCGGTGGATACGGATGAATCCGAGTCCCCGGCTTTTGACCGGGAAAAAAGAGAGGGGCGTAGTTCCAGCCCTGTTACGATCCGGGCGGCAATTTTCGAGAGATTGACCGCTCTGGTTTTTCACGCCGTCAGCCAGGGCCAAGCTTTCTACCGCAGCGGCTTTGCACTGGACCCCTTGATTTCCAGATATATTTTCCCCGACCTGGTTTGGGATGGCGCCATTTATGACGCCAAACTTGGCGCTGATCTGGAGGATATCGGGAAGACTCTGATCAAATATTCGCATCTCAAGCAAATTCATGCCGGCTATTTCAAGGCGGAAAGTCCGGTGACGATCGTGGTGCTGGATAAAACAGCGACGCTGGATTTTCAGCTTCAGGGTTATGTCCGCGGTACGGACTTCCGCTTTATCAGTCTGGAAGAGTTCATGCAGGAGCATGGGTTTCAAAATGCTGAATTTCAGACACTGCTGGATGCGTTACATCGAAATGGTCAAAGTCTTGACGAACTGAAGGGAATTCTAAGAGCCCTAAGCGCACAGGTGAAGCAGGCGGCTATTCCGGGCGGCAAAGCGATTGAAAACGAGCATGTCCGGCGGCGCCTGAGTTCTGAAGAATTGACCGCGCTTGTCCGGACGGAGCCCGGGCAGCTGCTGGCGTGGGTGCGCGAATCGCTGGGGCGCGTGAAAAATCACCCAATCCGCCCGCAGTACATCAACGAGCACTATGCGCGTCTGGCCAAACAGCTCGAACGGCTGCGTGCTGAATTACCGGATGCAGATTGGATTGCCGCACACCTGGCAGATCACGAACAGGTTTTCGAAGAGCTTTCCGCAAGCATGGCCGAGTTATCCGGTCTTCTCCGCCGCATTCTTCCCGCAAGCATTTATTCCGCCGAAACCCTGGAACCCGCAAGACCGGTTCGCCGCAGTGCATCTCCAGCCGTCGCTGTTTCTGCGCCTGAACACACGCTCGTCATTGCGACCGGCGAGCCGGGCCCCGCAGGGGAGACGAAGCAATCTCAAAGGACTGAGACTGCTCCTCCGCCAACAGACGGAGCTGCTGTTGGCGGAGTTTCTACCCCCCGCGCAATACCAAATGAAGAACTGCCTCCCGCGAATTTGCTGGATCACTTCAGAAACGATCTGGGTTCTCCGGATCCGGAGCTTAAGGCCCTTACGGCCGAGCTGGATATTCTTTATCAGCCTGCTTTCCCCGGATTCGAAACCCTGGACCGGCTTGTTTTCAGCCCTGAAAGCCACATGCGAAAACTTTACGAGGAGCTTTTCCAGAAACAGCCCGCACCCTGGTGGGACGCGGACGCCGCCGAGGCGCGTGTGAACGCCTTTCTGGATCAGGACTTTACGAGCAGAGATATCAAGGAAGCTTTTTTGGATTTTGTTCGCGCAGCCCCCAATCGGATTTTGGAAGGCGAAATACTCACCTTTGCGTTGATGGAGAAGAAAGGCCGCGGAGTTCTCCCTCCGAAAATGAAGACAGTACTGGAAGGGCTGCTGGAAGAAGGGAGTCAGGCCAAAAAAGAACTTCAAGCGCTGACTCTCGAAGGAATCAGCGACCGGCTTCAATACTGGGTGATTTCATTGAGTCACCAGGCAATACGGCGTTACTCTTCCAATCCCCAGGTACGCAGTGCGGCACAAATGCTGAATACCCATACGAATCAAGCGATGTCCCTGCAGTCTTCTTACGGGCATCCGGAGTGGCTTTTGGTGCGGGATGACGGATTTTTCTGGGAGACGTCCCTGGCCAATTTGCTTCTGGGCAGAGCGGAGATCTCAAAGACGATTCTGCGCTTTTTGAAAATCAGGCAGCAAACGGACCGGTTCCGGGGAGAGGCTCCGGATACATTCCTCGATCCGATGATTGCTCACATGGAGCTGTTGCTGGGGGAACGGCCTCCGGAAGAGAGCGAGGCGGAACCCTTGCGGCAGTGGAACGAATTCCTGGAATCTCAACGCGTGATCCATGATGTGCGTATGGCAGAAACCCTGCGATTGGTAACGCAGGGGACGAATGAACGTTGGGATTATGATCAATTCGCACAGAATTTCATCGAAAAATCGCACTCGGGCTGGGGCCTGGATCAGCTAAACCCGCGTTTGTCAGAGATGTTCGGCCCTGCGTTTCAGCTGAAACCCGGCGGCTCTTTTTTGATTTTGGCAAAAACCGGATTTTATTTTGAGGCGCTGAACAGGGCGCTGCCTTTAACGAATGACGACAATGCCTTGAGTGTGCTGGCGTCTTTTGCGGGTTCAAGCGTCAGAGTTGAGGATCTGCTGATGGCGAAACCTTATTACGATGCCGTGAGAGATGTGAAGTCAAGAGAGATCAGCTACGCTGGCACGGCGCTGATGACGGGCGTTTTTTTTATGCTCATGCCGGCCCCAGCCAATCCGGAGCAAACCGGGGCTCTGATCCAAATGCTTGGCAGCTACAATGAGCTGTATCCTCAAAAAGACCTGCAGGGCTTTCAGTGGAGCCGGTTTGTCGTTTCAATGCTCGCGAGCCAGATGACTCATTTGGAGCCGGCGCAGCGCCAGGCTGTGGAACATTTCTTTGTTCAGGTTGAAGAAGGCCTGTGGTCGGACGATGCAGATCTGGCCCGGACTTCGGCGCAAATTTTAAGGGAAGTCTTTTTGTCCGTGCAAATGCCTGCGGTAAAAAACCAGCCGGAAGTCCTGGATTTTATTCATGGTTTATGGGGGAATTTTGCGGAACATTTCATCCGGCATCCTGAAAAAAGAGCCCGGGCGCTGGCGTTTCCCTGGCTGGCCGAAGCCCTGGATAAAAAAGGGCGGGCAACTGTTTTGGACAGCGCGCGCCAGAACATGCTCGACTCGGCTTCATCTCAATCTGAAGCCGCAAATATTGTCCTGGACGCTCTTCTCGATTTGCAGTTCTATCTGGTGACCGCGGAGTCCAGGCAGGCCTTTGAGGAAGAGGTGATCCGGAAATTTCGTTTGCACACGGACAGCCGGAACGTGGCGGAACTGAGCCATCAGCTGCGGCGAGGTCAGAGCTTTACGCAGATGCAAAATGGGCTGGAAGCTTTGCGGCGGCATGCCGGACGCGTCAGCGGCGAGTGGCCGAAAAAGCTGCGGCAAATCACAAACGGAGACGGGGATTTGCTCGATCGGTTGTTCCTCGATCTCCTGGCCGGTGATACCGGCACGCCTTTTGGGGCGGCACTGGCTGCGGCGGATAAACTTTTTGCAGCCGCGTGGGAATCTCAAAAAACCGACGAGATTCTCGTGTATGCGACTGAACACCCGCGGCAAATTCCGTATCTCCTGCGTTCTTTGCGGCAAATCGAGGATGAGATTCCGGCGGCTGATAAAAATAAACTGAAAGAAGGCTTCGCACCGCTCCTGCCGCAGACGGAGTTGAGCGCTGCTGATCTTGATCAGCTCAGAACTGAAATGGAAGACATGCTCGGCCATGGCCTGGACATTTCACGCGTTCAGCAAACGCCGGCGGTTTTGCCGCTGACATTTTCTAACGTGGGGCCGGAGGATTTTCTCAGCGCCCTGCCGGGGCGTTTGGGCGAGGTGGCCGCAGAAGCAGCTCTTCTCAGGGTTTACCCGCGCGAGGACACTCAGCCGAAGGATTGGAGCGATGTTGGGCTTTCGCCGTTGGTGGATTTGCGGGTGGGCTTGAATGAAAGGCTGGAACGTAAAAAGAATTACACGCTTGAACTTAGCGAAGACGGGACGAAATTGACAATTCGTTTGTCACAGCCGCTCGTCATTCCGGATGCGCAAGAATCTTTCGGCGCGTGGGTTTTTAGCACGCCTTCCAAAAAAATAGAGCAGGTCAGCACGCGGTTTCAACACTTGCTTCTTCAAATGCTGTCTGCGCAAAAACCGGAAGGCGCACCCCCTCTGAAACCCAAAGATGTTTTGGATTTCAGGGAAAGTTTTTTAAGCCATTGGGGCAAGGGGCATTTAGTTCTTGAAAATGCGCCTGCCGTGCCTCACGGGCTGGCCGATCAAAGCGGGAAAACTGTTTTGGAATCCTGGGCCGGAGAAATGCCGCGGGTGACGACCGAGGATCAGGCGGCAGAGCTGGAACGCCAGGCCACGGCCCAACGCGCGCGGGAGATTGAGGGGATTCGGGGCAGGATTTTGAAACGCTTGATCCGGAAAATCACGCCCGATTTAGAAGACGAGCAGGAGGTTCTTCTGAACCTGGTGGACTTGGGTATTTCCGTGATCGGAGAGGCGCGGCCGCGGTTCCAGTTCAACCCGCGGCAAAGGCAGGCGTTGGAACAGCGGATCCGGAATCTTCGCGCTCAAAGAATCGCGGAAGAAGCGCTTGCTTCCGGCAAAAGTTCCACGGCTTTAGTTGAAGAGGCGCGCTTGATTTTGAAACGCGATATCGCTTCGCTGGATCGAGAGCTCGAACAGATGCAATTCGAGGAAATGCCGGCGGCGGCTTCTGGTGCCGCGCCCATGGTGAACACGGTTGCGTCTGTCGGTTCCTTGGCGGCCACGCCGGTGTTGGGTAACGATATCGCAATGGCGCCGCTGAATCCGCCGGAACTGGCTCAGCGCATTCTGGATTATTATCTGCTTCATGATTTGCAAGTTCCCGCGAGTACATTGACTCAACTCGAAGAAGCTTTTGAAGCCTTTGGTCAGAAGGTTAACGGCATTTTCCCAAAGCCTAGCGATAAAAACGCTAAATATCTGCGCGGTTTTTCTTTTTTCATGAAGCGGCTGCGTGAAATCAAAGAGCGCGGGGTTACTTATAAAGATCTTCTTGAAATGAGCCGAGCTCAAAAAGAAATGGATGGCAGTCTCGGCGATATGGTTGAAAAAAAGATTCAAATGATGGAGCAAAAGGTTACAAAAAAGCCGTTAGCCCCGGCTGATATACCGCGACTAAAGGAGGTCTGGTCAGAAGCCCGCAGGCAATTTAAAGCGGTGCTTAATGAGTATGGATTTAAAATTTTAGCGTTTACCAGCCCCCTGCTCGAGGGCAATTCAAACGCCTTGATCGCCGGATTTTTTGATCCTGAGGGCCATTTGTATGTTGCGACCCGTCAAGCCGGCATCTTTCAAAATATGGATGCACCTGAGGAAACTATGAATCTCAGTGCTCTGGCGTCCGGGAA
>JAHFHB010000308.1 GCA_023247135.1 Candidatus Omnitrophota bacterium | reverse complement strand
TAGAGCACTTCATTCCATGTTCAGCTATCTGGAGAAGATTCTGCTCTTTCCCGAGGGTGCGTTGCATAAAGATTTTATGGAACTGCAAAACGAAAGCATTGAGAAGAATGTAGAGCGTGTCCTTATCATCCAAAACCGTGTTTCAGAGATTATAAAAACAAGGGTTGGCTCCGAAGCTTTTGAAAGTCTTAAAGAACATTTGACTGCGGCCCGCGTGGACACGGGGGGCAAAGCCAAGTTGATTCCGATGTTTGGGATTGCCGATGCTGGCCGTAAGCCCGGTGAAGAGGAGCGCATTGACTATCAGCTGGTCTTTAGGGGGTTGGGCAGGCAGGATGATTTCAGTTTGCCTGAATCGGATGAGGAAACTTCTGCTTATTCTGAGGTCGACGATCTTTTCCCAGCATCCACATCCTCCACAGGACGTTCCGAAATGCGCCAGGCCGGGAGGCCCGGCACGATCCGGGGCTCGGCGGTGCCTCGTTCCGGAACGAGAGATTTAATCCTGAGAACCCGCCAGTATTTTACGAATGGCGTGATGCCCGTGGCGATGGAAGCTTCCGAGGTTCAAATGGCGATCCGGTCAGCCAAAGCCGCTGAGGCTCCGGCTGAGATCCAGTTGCCGCCGCAAATTCAGCGTGCCGTCGATGTGTTGATCGCAAAACAGGGCATTGCCAATACCACGCGGCCGGTCATTGATCACCGTCATCTTGAATCGAACGTGAAGAGTTCTGCGCTTGAAGATATCATGGCCACGCTGGCCATTCTTATTCGTATGCCCGGGCTCAAGTACTATTTACCCGTGACGGGGACCGAGAGTGCCTACAACGATTTTTACAGACGGCTGGATTCCGCCTTGCAAGCCAAGTTTCAGGTCACGCTGGCGCAGATTCCAAACTTTAAACTCGAACGGGTCAGTTTTGCGGAAAACCTGAAACGCAGCATCAACCAATATCTGAACGGCCTTGGCAAAGTGGATTCCGCTGCCGTATTATCAGGCGATGAGCGGCTGGTTCGTGAATCCGGATTTGCGACCCTGCGCCAGCCACTGCGTATCCGAATCGACCAGGAAAACTACCGCCCTGCGGCCATTCTGGCCGCCGCCGAAGACCTTTCCCAGAAGGCGCTGGACGCCCTGGACCGGTTTGAAGCCGCCTCCAGCTTTGTCCAGACCCGCCTGGCCGGGCTGATGGCCGATCTGGAAGCCCTCAAAGCCGTGATCCGGGCCGCCTAAAACGCTGGTTTTACCCCTCCGAAACCCTTCCAGTACAAGGGTTTTACCGCTATTGACTTTCAGGGAGGGGGGGTGTTATCATACCGCACTTTTCCAGGGCATCCGGTCATGACGTTTCTGTTTTTAAGTGCGCCTGAATCCTTCAGTTTTGACTCGCCCAAGAGGAAATTTGGACCCCACAAAGCCGGGGAGTGGGCTTTGAAAAAAATGAAAGAATAGGGGAGGTTTTTTTTCAATGAAGAAGATCAAGATCGCAGTGGTGGGGGTTGGTAATTGCGCCAGTTCCCTCATTCAGGGGTTGTACTACTACCGGGACAAATCGGCCGAAGAAGCCATCGGTCTCATGAATTGGGAAATTGGCGGCTATCGTCCGTACGACATTGAAGTCGTTGCGGCTTTCGACATCGACGAGCGCAAAGTCGGTAAAGATGTGAATGAGGCGATTTTTGCACTGCCGAATTGCACCGCTGTGTTTTGTAAAGACCTGCCCGCCAGCGGTGTGAAGGTGAGCATGGGAAAACCGCTGGATGGTTTTTCCGACCACATGAAGGAGTACGAAGCCAAGTACACGTTCATGCCTGCGAACCTGCCCGAACCTGAAATTGATGACGTGGTGGCCATCTTAAAGAAGACCGGCGCCGAAGTCATGATGAACTACCTTCCGGTCGGCAGTGAAGAGGCCACCAAGTTTTACGCCGAATGCGCGTTGCAGGCGGGGCTTGGGTTTGTCAATTGCATCCCGGTGTTTATTGCGAGCAACCCGGTTTGGGCTGCCCGCTTTAAAGCCAAGAATCTGCCGATCATCGGCGATGATATCAAGGCCCAGCTGGGAGCCACGATCACGCACCGTATTCTCACTGATTTGTTCAATAAGCGCGGCGTTACGCTTGACCGCACTTATCAGATCAATACCGGCGGAAATACGGATTTTCTCAACATGCTCAACCGCACGCGTTTGAGTTCCAAGAAAATTTCAAAGACGCAGGCCGTGCAATCGGTCGCCGGCAAGCCGCTCGATAAGGAAAATATCCATATCGGGCCGAGTGACTATGTTCCCTGGCAGAAAGACAACAAGGTTTGCTTTCTGCGCATGGAAGGCCGCATGTTCGGGGATATTCCCCTGAACATTGAACTGCGTCTTTCAGTGGAGGATTCTCCGAACTCCGCCGGTGTCGCGATCGATTCGATTCGTTGCTGCAAGCTGGCGCTGGAACGCGGCGAGGGCGGGATTCTTTACGGCCCCTCCGCTTTTTTCAAGAAGCATCCGCCCAAGCAGTTCACGGATGATGAAGCCTATCAGATGACCCAGGATTTTATTAACGGGACATCGGATGCTTCCAGGGCTGAAGGCCGTGCGGCTGTGTCGCGGGTCGAAGCCCAGGGAGTTGCGGTTAAGTAGGCGGTTTCCTTTCGCAAGTTTAAGCCCCCTTCCTTTTCGGGAGGGGGCTTTTTCTAAAGGAGCCTGATGTTATGAAAAAACAATTGCTTCTTTCGTTGATTCTTCTCGCCTTACTGCCTTCTTTTTCCTACGCCGCCGCTGAATCGTTTCACGTTGAAATTTTCAAGCGCGACTCCGTACGCAATTCCGAAATTCTCCCATTGACGCGAGCAGCTGAAGCCCTCGATCAAAAAATCAGTGTGCGCTACCACACCCTTGCCAACGTTTTCGCCCGCGAACAGAATCCGGAAACGCCGCGCGCCATGACGCAGAACCTCGGCCGCTGGGAATCCGATCTGACGGTCATGCCCGAAGACAACGGCGCCTACCCCGTCGAGGTGGAACTCAGCCTGACCTTGCCGGGGGGCACAGTCAAAAAAATCGAGAAGAAACTA
>JAHFHB010000307.1 GCA_023247135.1 Candidatus Omnitrophota bacterium | reverse complement strand
TAAAAATAGCACGCTGTTCATGCGAAGCGGTGATATCGAGAAACACCAGTTCATCCGCTCTGGCTTTATCGTAAGCCTTGGCACATTCAACCGGGTCGCCCGCATCGCGAATATCCACGAAACGAACACCTTTGACGACCCGGCCATCGCGCACATCAAGGCAGGGAATGATTCTTTTGGCGAGCATCAGGAAGACCCGGCGCCGGACTCCAGACGGGCGGTCTGTTTGAGGACGAATAGCAGGGCAATTCCAACGGCTTGCAGGTGGGCGAGAGCAAAAAGCTGTGAGAAAATCAAAGCGCCTGCGAGGACCCCATAATCCCCGGGCCGCAGTGATTCAAGCGGTGAAAATCGCCAAAAGACCACGAAAAGTCCAAGCGAAATCAGGAAATACAGCCAGCCCCACAGGGCTTTTGAAAAATAAGCCTTTTTCACGTCCCGGCGTACGCCCTTGTCCAGGTCGCGCAAGCGTGAAAACAGCGAACTAAGAAACATGTCCCGTAGAAGAAAGCTCGTGAGGCTCCAAATAATGGCTGCGAAGGGCCATGAGGCCTGCCGGTCTTTAATCAGTCCCAAAATTAAATAATTCAGATTTTCCATGTGATTCATGCTCCGGCCACGGACGGCCGGATCTGTTGAAAAGCCTCCGCAAGTGTAAATTTCCTTTCATACAGGGCTTTCCCGATGATAACCCCTTCAAAATGATCCTGCGGCAGGTCCCCGGCCTTACGGATATCTTCTAAACTGCTGACGCCGCCCGAGAGGATAACGCGGGCCCGCGAGGATTTCAAGACTCCCTCAATCTGGCCGAAGTTCGGCCCGGCCAGCATGCCGTCTTTAGTAATGTCCGTGACGATGATCATTTGAACGTCCAAGTCCTTCAAAACATTGAGCGCTTCGCCAAGATTCACCGAGGATTCCTTCAGCCACCCCTCCAGCTGAACTTTACCGGCTCTGACATCCAGGCCCACGGCAAGTTTGGACCCGAAACGGGCCAGAGCTTCCGTAAGGAACGGTTTGTCCAGCGCTTTCGTGCCCAAAATAACCCTGTCCGCACCCGCCGATAACGCCGCCTCGATATCCTGAAGACACCGAAGGCCTCCGCCAAACTGAATACGGCACTGCACGGAAGCCCGAATGGTTTTGAGAGTTTCAGCGTGCACCACTTTCCCGCCCCTGGCACCCTCGAGATCCACCACGTGGATCCAGCGGGCTCCCTGGGCCTGCCACTCCTGCGCGATACCCGCCGGATGGTCGGAATAAACCGTGATATCCTCAAAATTTCCGCCGCGAAGCCGTACAGCTTTCCCCTGATAAAGGTCAATGGCCGGATAAAGTTCCATTACCACTCCAAAAAGTTCTTAAGAATCTGTAATCCCGCTTCCTGACTTTTCTCAGGATGAAACTGGGTTGCAAAAACATTCTCGCGCCCGAGAATCGCGGCAAAAGTCCCCGCCCCGTATTGGCACTCCGCCACCACCGTTTCCCGGTCAGCCGGCAAAGCATAATAGGAATGCACGAAATAAAAATAACTGGCGTCGGCAACTCCCTTGAGCAAGGGGTGCGGGCGCAGGATTTTGATCTGATTCCAGCCCATGTGCGGAACCTTCAGACCCGAAGCCGCCGTAAACCGGCGGACACTTCCCTTAAGAAAACCGAAGCCTGGCGCCCCCGGAGACTCCTCACTAGTCTCAAGCAGCAGCTGCAGTCCGAGGCAAATGCCAAGAAACGGTTTGCCGCTGTTTAAAAACGCGAGGGTGCAGTCCCAAAGCCCGCGGCTTTTAAGTTCGGCGGAGGCGTCGCCGAAAGCCCCCACGCCTGGAAGCACCGCCTTATCGCAGGCGGCAATTTCACGCGGATCGGAACTGACCTTCACGCGCCCGCCCAAATTTTCCAGGGCTTTGGAAACACTGCGCAGGTTGCCCATGCCGTAATCAATCACTGCAATCATAAGCAAGCGGCCTACAACGCGCCTTTTGTTGAGGGAACCCCGCGCACACGCGGGTCATGCTGCATGGCCATGTCAAGCGCCTTGGCCAGCGCCTTAAAGGTCCCTTCGATAATGTGGTGGGCATCATGACCGGAGAGAACTTCCACATGCATGCTGAGGCCCGCGTGCTGAATGAGCGCACGCAGCATTTCCATGGCATCGTGGAAAGAGTAGTTTTCCAAGCGGGAGAAGCGAACCCCTTTGGCTTTGTGGATACAAAAACTTGGCCGGCCCGAAAAATCCAGCGTGACCCGGCAAAGGGCCTCATCCATCGGAACGCCGAAAGTTCCGTAGCGGCGGATACCCGCTTTCGTTCCAAGCGCTTTGGCCAAGGCCTGGCCGAGCGTAATCCCGACGTCCTCATTCGTGTGATGAATATCCACATGCAAATCTCCAACCGCCTTGATCTCCAGATTCATTAAACTGTGCTTGCTCAAAAGCTCCAGCATGTGATCCAAAAAAGGCAGCCCGGTGGAAATTTTAGAAATGCCATGTCCGTCAACTTTAATTTTGACAAGCACATCGGTCTCATTCGTCTTTCTTCTGACCTGAGCACTGCGAACAGGGCGTTTCATCATGGGCTCCTTAACTTTCTTTGGCGGTTGGCTCAACGGTCTGCTTCTGCGGCGCGACAAAGCGCGCTTCCAGAGAAATGCGGTGGAGATAAAGCCCCTCCATCTCCGTCAGCTGCCGGACATGTTCACGGCAGTTAAGCAAAGCCTCCCGGGTGTAGGAAATAACCTGCGTGCTTTTGATAAAAGTCGATGCGCTGAGCGGCGAAAAATAACGGGCTGTTCCGCCGGTCGGCAGTACATGGCTGGGCCCGGCGATATAATCCCCGATCACCGCCGGCGAGTAAGGCCCCAGAAAGATGGCCCCGGCATTCTTGACGGAGTCGAGTAATTTTTCAGGCTCCTCCGTAAGAATTTCCAAATGCTCCGGGGCAATCTCATTGACGACCTCGCAGGCCTCCGCCAGCGATTTTACCAGAATAATGGCCCCTTTATCGACACGCTTGCGAATCGCTTCAACCAAACGCTTGGAAGGCGTAATCAAATAGGGAATGCCTCCGGCATGTTCGGCC
>JAHFHB010000306.1 GCA_023247135.1 Candidatus Omnitrophota bacterium | reverse complement strand
AGGCGCTCGAAGGCGGGGAGGAAGGCTACGAAATTTCATCCGACAGCGGGCGCATCGAAATGTTTTTTAAACGCATGAAAAAATCCAATGACCCTGAGCTTTGGAAGGTCGTGAGCCCGGATTTTAAACAAATCAGGCTGGATGCCAGAATGCGGGCCGTGTCGACCCGTGAAGGGACTCAGCTTGAAGAACGCGCGCTCGGTTACCTGGCCAAAAACATCGGGCCGGAACTGCATTATGAACTTACCGGAAACGTGGTGCTTTTAGGCCGTTTGGCCAAGGGGCTGGTCAAGTCGCAAATGGAGGGTATTGCCTGGGCTTTCCTGGCCATTTTTATTTTAGTCTGCGTTTTTTTCCGTTCTATTCGCATGGGCCTGCTTGCGATTTTGCCCAACACGCTGCCCATCCTGTACGTCTACGGCATTATGGGCTTCATGCAGATCGATCTTTCCAGCCCCACAGCCATGATTTCCAGTATCGTGCTTGGTTTTGTGGTCGACGCTTCAATCCATTTTCTGTATCGTTTCCGGCGCGAATTTAGCCAGCGGCATCATTATCTGCAGGCCATGCATCACACCCTGCGGCGCATGGGCTTGTCGCTGACAATCTCCAGCACGATCCTGATTACCGGATTCAGCACCAGCGCCTTTGCCGGATTCCAGCCCACGCAGTACCTGGGCATACTGACCGCCCTTACCATTTTCTTCTCACTCATCTGCACACTGCTGGTACTGCCTTCGATTTTAATTCTTTTCAAACCCCTCGGTCCCGAAAAAACCTTTCATAGTCCACCCAAACACTAGCTGTAGGGAACAGGCATGCCTGTTCCCTGCGCGTCATTCCCGCCCATGCCTCTGCAGCAGAAGCGGGGATGACAAAAAAAACGACGAGATGCTAATGAGGAAAAGCAAAGAGATGCGGTTAAAGATTTTGGTCGTAGTTTTTTGGGGTTTGATTTTTGCGGGCTCTGCCGCCTGGGCTGAGCCGCAGCATTTTGAAAGTGCTGCGCGTCAAACAACCTTGATTGAGATTTTCAGCTCCGAAGGTTGCAGCAGCTGCCCGCCGGCTGAGGCTTGGGCCAGTGCTTTAACGGATGCCGGCCATTTATGGCGCGATTTTGTGCCTGTGGTTTTTCATGTGGATTATTGGGACCGGCTTGGCTGGAAAGACCGGTTTTCTTCGGCGGATTTTACGAAAAGACAGGGAGATTATGTGGAGGCTTGGCACCAATCCACTCTTTATACGCCGGGTTTTGTTTTGAACGGCCGCCCCTGGAGGGGGTGGCGCCAGGAAAAGACGATTCCCCGGCAGGATAAAGAACCCGGCATTTTAAGAGTGGAAGAGCAGCAGAACGGCTCGTACAAAGTCAGCTTCGAGCCTGTCGGCAATTTTGACCGAGGTACAACCCATGCGGCTCTTCTTGGCTTTGGCATTAAAGTACAAGTGACGCGCGGGGAGAACGCCGGCCGAACGCTAAGGCATGATTTCACGGTGCTGGATTTTCAATCGGCGCCGCTGCAGGGCCACCCGCTTTCTACTGTTTTTAAGTTTGATGCCGGAAAATTTTCTGTCACGCGTTTTGGTTTGGCTGTATGGGTCACAAAGTCCGGCGGAACGCGCCCCGTGCAAGCGGTTGGTGCATATTTAAGCTAACCTAAAAGTTTTCCTCACCACCCCTTATCAAAACCAAGCAGTATTATTTTGTTCTTGATTATGTAAAATAATTAAATATAATATGTCTAATTTAAATTTATCGCGAGCTTGACTTTATATCATTAACGATATAGTATTGAGGTGTGATTTGTACGAGATCCTTTACTACTGGACAGAGCGGGGCGAGCAGTCTGTTAAGGAATTTATTTGCTTTTTGCAGGATAAAACCCGGCAAAAAATTCAACGGAGCATTTTGCTGCTTTCGTCTCAGGGGCCTTTTCTCAAAAGACCGTACGCGGATAAAGTCGTGGGGGCGATCTACGAACTCAGAATTCGGCTAGGAACGGATCAGATGCGAGTTTTATATACGTTTGTTTTTAAGAGTCAGATTTTATTACTGCATATTTTTAGAAAAAAAACGGATGCGATTCCGCTAGGGACATTGAGTTGGCCGAAAAGCGGCTAAAAAACTTCCGGGAGCGTTATGATGAAGAAACGTAAGTTGCCAGACGAAGAGCGGAAGAAGAATTCCTTTCTAGCGCATTTGGAGGAAGATCTCAAGGATCCTCGTTATGCTCGAGAGTTTGAGGGGGGCTGGCGTAAGCTGAAATTGGGTTATCAAATTTTTTGCGCACGCGAAGCCGCGGGAATGACTCAGCAGATGCTTGCGTGCAAAATAGGAACCCGGCAGTCGAATATTTCACGTCTTGAACAGGGGGATTACAATTTCACCGTTGAGATGCTCCAGAAGGTAGCCCGCGCGCTTAATCTTCAATTGCGTATTGAGCTCAAAGCCCCGGAGCATAAACAAGCGGCGTAGCCCCTCCGCAGCCTGCTACAGATTGACACCCCCAGGGGGGTGTACTATAATCCTCTTTTGCACTTAACCCCAACATTTACAATCATTAAGAGTCATTATGAATCCTGTTGAAAGACCCTACGGACAGCGTTTTTTGCCCGTGGAATCCATTGCTTCCATCCGCGAACCGTTTCAAGAGGGACGCAAAGTGCGGATTGCCGGGCGTTTGATGGGTTTCCGCCTGATGGGAAAGAGCACTTTCGGGGATCTGAAAGATCAAGACGCCCGCATCCAGATCTATGGCAAAAAGGATGATATGGGGGAAGAAACCTACACGTTCTTTAAAAGCCTCTCGACCGGGGATCATGTGGGCGTTGAGGGGGAATTGTTTTTCTCCAAGTCGGGAGAACCCACCGTCCGGGTCACGCAGTTTCAGCTGCTTTCTAAAATCGTGCGGCCTTTGCCGGAAAAATGGCACGGCCTTAAAGACGTAGAGACACGCTATCGCCACCGTTACGTGGATCTTATCGTCAATGATGACGTGCGCAAAACGTTTCAAACACGCAGTCTGATCGTCAAGCGCATCCGCAGTTTTCTGGACGCCAAGGGTTTCATGGAAGTGGA
>JAHFHB010000305.1 GCA_023247135.1 Candidatus Omnitrophota bacterium | reverse complement strand
TTGAAAACTTCAGCGGGCGTGAGTTTTTCAGGGGGTTCCATACTTTGCGGTTCCACCGGAACCGGCGGAGCTGCTTTGACTTCAAGCGGCCGGCGTGCGGCTTTCTCGTCCAGAAGCGCAATGAGGGCCGCATCTTTTTTCCGCTGGGCGATGAGAAGCGCTGTATCGCCGTCATCATTCACGCGGGCGCGGTCTGCGCCGTTTAAAAGCAAGAGCGACGCGAGCTCTCTGGCCCCGTTATTGACCGCAAGCATGAGCGGTGTCACGCCGAAAGGGCCGGGCTTATTCACGTCGGCGCCGGCGGCGAGCAGGCGAATGACAAGCTCCTTGTGTCCTCCCAAAACCGCGTGCGCCAGGGCGTTTACGCCCAGCGCATCCGTGGAGTCGGGACTGATGCCGTCGCGCAGCAGCGTTTCCAGCTTTTGAGTCTCGCCCGCAGACGCTGCGGCGCACAAAAAATTATTCATGGGGCTTTTTTGGGCCGCCTCCTGGAGCTTATCCAGATCAGGCATGGCATTGCCCTCGCGGATCTTTCCCCACACCTCGAACGCCTGGATGGTGTCTTTCGTTCCCTTTTGCGCGTCCTCAGCCGTGAACACAGCGGGAAGGTTCACGGCGAGCAGAAAGGGCAGCAGGCATAAAATTTTTTGAATAGGCATGGGGACATTATACGAAATTTTCCTCGTAAGGGCTAAACACTCTTAAAGTCGCTGCTTAAAATAGGGAGCCTGCCTGCCGATAATACTCTGCACAAAGTCGAGGTGCCGTTTGTCTGAAATGAATTTGTCCAAAGAGCCCGATGCGCTGCGGCCTCCCGTGCCTGCGCGCAAATCCCATGGCATTCAAGTCCACGGCCAGACGCTGGAAGATGCCTATTTTTGGCTGCGCGAGCGCGCAAATCCCGAAGTGATTCAATACCTGAATGACGAGAACGCTTACACGCAGGGAATCATGAACCCGCATCAGGCGCTGATCGAGCGCCTGAATCAGGAGCTTGTGGGGCGCATCAAGGAAACGGATCAAAACGCGCCGGTGCAGCGCGGTCATTTTTGGTATTACTCGCGGACGGTGCAGGGACTGAATTATCCGATCTATTGCCGCAAAAAAGAAACGCTCGCAGCTCCGGAGGAAATTCTTCTCGATTTGAATGCGCTGGCTGCGGGGAAAGATTACTTGCAGCTGGGTGCTTTTAAACTCAGTCCGGATCAGCGGCTTCTGGCCTACTCGCTGGATACGGATGGCTCGGAGCGCTTTACCATTCAGGTATTGAATCTTGAAACGCAGACGCTGCTGGCTGATAACATTCCCGGGACTTGCCGGTCGCTGGAGTGGTCAGAAGACGGCCGGTATTTTTTTTACACCCTTCTGGATGAAGCTCGCCGGCCTTACCGCCTGTACCGCCATGCCTTGGGCTCCGCAGAACCGGACGTACTGATTTATGAAGAAACGGATGAAAGTTTTAATCTCGCGCTGAGTAAAACGCGCGACCGGGCTTACCTTGTTTTGACGACCGCAAGTTCGATCACAAGCGAGGTTCGCCTGCTGGGGGCGAGCGATCCGCTGGGCCATTTCAAACTGGCCGAAGAGCGCCGCCGCGGCGTGGAATATTACCTGGATCATCAGGGCCCGCGCTTCTTAGTGCTCACCAATGACGAGGCGCGCAATTTCAGGTTGATGCAAACGCCCGAGGACAGTCTGGGGCGTGCGCACTGGCGCGAACTTGTGGGACACAGGCCCGCGGTAAAACTGGAAACTGTGGAGTGCTTTCGCTCTTTCCTGGTGCTTGAAGAAAGAGAGAACGGTTTAACGCATTTTCGCCTGCTGCCCGTGGAAGGTTCTGCGTCTTACCGCATGCATTTCCCGGAGCCGGTGTATGCCGTCAGTCCGGGCCCCAACCCCGAGTATGACAGCCCGTTTTACCGGTTTAATTACACCTCGCTCGTGGCGCCGCCCAGCACTGTGGATTATGAATTTCAAAGCCGGCAGCAAATTCTCCGGAAACAGACGGAAGTTTTGGGAGGTTACCGGCCCGAAGATTACAAGGCAGAGCGCCTTTTCGCGCGTTCGCATGACGGCGTGGAAGTTCCCGTGTCGCTGGTCTACAAAAAGGGGACGCCGCTTGACGGCAGTGCACCGATGCTGCTCTACGGGTACGGCTCTTACGGCATCAGCATCGATCCCGAGTTTTCTTCGACGCGGATCAGCCTGCTGGATCGCGGCGTTATTTTCGCGATCGCTCACATTCGCGGCGGCGGCGATCTGGGGCGGCCCTGGTATGAAGAGGGCAAATGGCTCAAGAAAAAAAATACGTTTCTGGATTTTATTGCCTGCGCGGAGACTCTGATTGAAAAGAAATACACCTCGGCAAACCGTCTCGCGATCATGGGCGGTTCGGCCGGCGGCATGCTGATGGGCGCGGTCACGACCCAACGGCCGGAGTTGTTTTGCGCAGTGGTGGCGAAAGTGCCATTCGTGGACGTGGTCAATACGATGCTTGATAAATCCCTGCCGCTGACCGTGGGCGAATATGAAGAATGGGGCAACCCCGAAGAGAAGAATTATTTTGATTACATGCGTTCCTATTCGCCGTATGACCAGACGAGCCGCCAAAAATACCCGCATATTTTAATCACCGGCGGACTTTATGACCCGCGTGTGCAGTACTGGGAACCCGCCAAATGGTGTGCTCGTCTGCGTGAAAATAATCTTGGGGATTCGCTGATTTTGCTTAAAATGAACATGCAGGCGGGCCATGGCGGCGCTTCGGGGCGTTATGATTACCTGCGCGAGATTGCTTTTGAATACGCTTTCTTATTAACCCGGCTGGGGTGTGCTGAAACCGCTCGATCCAAACAAGGAGCTTGATGATGGAACGACTCGCTGTAAAGTCTACGGAAATTGCGATTGTGGGGTATGACCGTTTGAGTCAGAAGTTGGAAATTGCTTTTCGCAAAGGCGGGGTTTACCTCTACACAAACGTTCCTGAATCTGTTCACCAGGAGTTGCTGAAAGCGCCTTCGATCGGAACCTACTTTACGCAAAAAATCAAAGATCAGTACGCCTGCACAAAAGTGCATTAACCCGCCTTTCGGATCGCAC
>JAHFHB010000304.1 GCA_023247135.1 Candidatus Omnitrophota bacterium | reverse complement strand
TGGACAGCCCCGGGGTTTTGCGGCCCGGCATTGCCGCTGACGTGACCTTGCAATAACATGAACATTGCGATTGAAGCCAACGACCTGACGCGCAAATTCGAACATTTCACGGCCGTCGATCATGTCAATTTTTCGATCCGCTACGGTGAAATTTTTGGGTTTTTAGGCCCGAACGGCGCCGGAAAAAGCACGACCATCCGCATGCTCTCGGGCATTCTCCAGCCGACGAGCGGAACGGGCCGGGTCGCGGGCTTTGACGTCATGAGCGAGCCTGAGCGCATCAAAGAATCGATCGGGTATGTCTCACAGCGCTTCAGCCTCTACGGCGACTTGACGGTGCGCGAAAATCTCGAGTTTTATGCCAGCATCTACAAGATTTCACAGCGCCGTTTTCAACAAAGGCTTGAGGCTGTTTACACTCTGACCGGCCTGGGTTCCTTCGAAAAACACAGGGCCGGCACGCTTTCGGGAGGCTGGAAGCAGAAATTAGCCGTGGCCAATGGAATTTTGCATGAACCCAAAATTTTATTTTTAGACGAACCCACGGCTGGAATCGATCCCGTTGCCAGACGCTCGCTTTGGGAAATGCTTTATCAACTTGCGGATCACGGCATTGCGCTTTTTGTCACGACGCATTACATGGAAGAAGCCGAACGCTGTAATCAGATCGCTTTTATCAGCCAGGGAAAACTGCTGCGCTCCGGCACGCCTGCAGTTTTGAAACAGCAGGTGACCGGAACGATTCTGGAAGTGGAGTGCCAGCCGCTGATGAAAGCGTCGCAGGTTTTCCGGAAAATTCCGGGAGTTAAAAATATCACGGCCTTTGGCACAAACCTGCATCTTCAGGTCAAAGATGAGCGCGATGTGCAGGCCGATTTAACGCAAGCCGCCGCGGGCGAGGGGATCACGATCGAGTCCATCACGCCGATTTCCGCCTCGCTTGAAGACGTGTTTGCCGCCATTTCGGAGGAGACCCGTGGAACGCATTAAAGCGGTGGCTAAAAAAGAATTTTTGCACATTTTGCGCGACCGCCGCACGCTGATCATGATTGTCACCATGCCGCTTTTTCAGCTCATGCTTTACGGCTATGGCGTCAATAACGATGTCAAGCATCTGGCGACGGTTATTTACAATGAAGATCAGTCCGCATTGAGCCGGCGTCTTGTTCAGAGTTTTGTGCAGTCAGCGTATTTCGATGTCGTCAGGGAAGTTTCTTCGCCCGGAGAATTGCGCCAGGCTCTGGACCGGGGCAAAGCCAAAACGGGCCTGCATGTTCCTCCGGGTTTTACGCGCGATCTTTATGCCGGCCGCCAGCCCCAGCTGCAGCTTATTGTGGATGGCACAGATTCGACGCCGGCCAATACGGCGCTGAATACTGGGCAGGCGATTGTGCAGTCGTTTATTCAGCGCGAGGGTTTGATTCCCGTACAGGTTCTGCCCATCGATTTCAGACCGCGGCTGTGGTACAACCCGGATTTGAAAACCCCTTTTTTTATGGTGCCGGGGCTGGTCGGGCTCTTGCTCCAGATTCTGATTCCAGCCATTACGGCCACGGCCATTGTGCGTGAAAAAGAACAGGGGAATATCGAACAGCTGCTGGTCACGCCGATTAAACCCAGTGAATTGATGATCGGGAAACTCATTCCGTACATCGGCATTGGTTTGTTAATCGCATTCTCCATTATCGTGGCAGCGCGTTTTATGTTTCATGTGCCGATCCGGGGCAACCCATTCACGTTGTTCTCCACGACGCTCCTTTTTATTTTTGTCTGCCTGGGCTTCGGCCTGCTGGCCTCGACCATTGCTGAAAATCAGCAGCAGGCCTCGCAGATTGTCATGCTTTTTGTGCCGCCGTCCATTTTACTGTCGGGTTATATTTTCCCGCGCGAGGGTATGCCCTGGCCGATTTACGGCTTGAGTTTTTTGATTCCTTTGACGTATTTTGTGCAGATTATCCGCGGCATCGTGCTCAAAGGGCTTGGGCTGAGGGATTTGTGGGAACAACTTATACCCTTGATGCTCATGGCGGTCGGAATCATGACGATCAGCATCAAGAAATTTCATAAGCGTCTCGCCTAAGCGGAGGGTGTATGCGGATCTTGCTTGTTGAAGATGAAAAGCGTGTTGCGAGTTTTATTGTACGGGGCCTCAAGGAAGAGCATTATGCGGTGGATACCGCCGATGAGGCTGAAAAAGGCCTTTTTATGGCGGGTGTCAATCCCTATGACCTCATCATCCTGGATGTCATGCTGCCGGGCATGGACGGCCTGACGCTCTGCCGGGAATTGCGGAATAAAAAACAGACCGTGCCGATTCTGATGCTGACGGCTCGCGGCAGCGTCAAAGACAAGGTTCAGGGGCTGAATGCCGGGGCGGATGACTACCTGGCCAAACCGTTTGAGTTTGAAGAATTACTGGCCCGGGTCAAAGCATTGCTTCGGCGCAACCGGTTTGAAAAATCGACCCAGATTTTAGTGGGCGATCTGCGGCTTGATCAAATCACGCATGAAGTCGAGCGGGGCGGCAAGCGCATTGAGTTAACCAGCAAGCAATACGCGCTGCTGGAATACCTGATGATCCACGCAGGCACGATTGTGACGCGGACGATGATTTCGGAGCATGTTTGGAACGAAAGCTTCGACACGTTGACGAATGTGATCGATGTTTACGTGAATTACCTCCGCAATAAGATCGACAAGGGCTTTGCGAAGCCGCTGATTCACACCGTGCGGGGTACCGGCTATGTTTTTAAAGAGTCTTGACGATGTTTAAAATCCACAGCATCAAATTCAAAATCAGTGTGCTGTATGTCGCGTTCCTGGGGCTTATTCTCATGCTCTTCAGCGCGTCGTTGTATGGCTCGGTGCATTACGTGCTCTACCGCAATCTTGACCAGGAATTAAAAGTCAAAGCGGTCGAAATCCGTGAAATGATCAATGCGTACCTGGATGTCATGGGGACCCAGCATGAATCGGTCACCATGGTGCTTAAAAAGGTGATCCGCCTTGAAGGCAATCCGCGGGTCGACGAGCAAAACGGAGAGCTGGAGCGGCGGTTGTTCAGCATCGTGGATCGGTATGACCTGCGCAATGACTTTGTC
>JAHFHB010000303.1 GCA_023247135.1 Candidatus Omnitrophota bacterium | reverse complement strand
GAAGATTTCATGGAGCATCAGCGGCAAAATCCGGCTGTTCGGATTTATCATTTTGAAACCCTGGTTGAGGGCCAAAGAGTGGAATATAAGTACCGGCTGCTGGAAGGGCCGGACGATTCCAACGCGCTGGCCGTGGCGCGTGCGCTGGGCATGCGCGAGGATTTACTCAAGCCCGCGCAGGACTTGTTGGACGGTCAGCGGCAACCTGTCAGCGCCATTGATGCGGTCAAGCCGTTGGCTGTTGCGCATTACACCGAAGACGAGCGCGCTGGATTAAAAACAAGAAAAGGAAGTTTCCTGCCATTTTTTCCAACCGGCGACATGTTGCAAGCTGCCAAGCCTGAGCAGTCTCTTTGGACGCCGCCGGTGATTCTGGAGTGGCGTTATGGCCGCCGGAATGTGCATGAGAATTGGACCCCTGACAGAGTGCTCCCTGTTGAGAGAACACCGGTGGCGCCTCAGGTTTTGCATGTCTTCAGCAAGGACAATGATTTTGGTTCTTTCTCCGGTTTCACCCATTTAAAGTTAAAAGAAATACGCAACAATGAGATTTTAAAGTTGGCGCAGACGCTGCTTAACCACTCTGCCGTGCCGGACGCCAGGGAAATTTACGAGCGTCAAAAGTTTTTTGGCGAGCTTGCCAAACTACCGCCCTTTTCCATGAAAGCCACCTACCGCAAAGTTCTAGGACTGATGCATTTGCTGGAGAATCGTCCTTCGGAAGATTTTATCGCTGATTGGGAACAGCTTAACGTCCGGCTATGGGAGCAGTTTTTACAGGATCATTACAGCGAGAACATCCGGGAAGCTGATTTGAAGATGTTTCATGCGCTGCTGGATATGAACCGCGAACTGACGGGAATGAGTGACCTGGATCTTGGCATCGAAGAAGATCTTCAGCGCTTGCGGGAACTGGAAAAATTCTTTAATGAATTTCAACAGCTTCATTTTGAACTCATTCGGATTTCAAGGGAAAAGAATCTTCCGCCAGATGAACAGGAGAGACGCGAGCAGCAGCTTTATGCCCAAATCCGTGAGCATGACCAGCGCTTTCAGGAATTCGCAGGCCAGGAAGCGGGCTATGATGGAGGCGGCATTAAAAAAGCGATGTCTGAAAGCCTGAAAAAGATCAAGGCGAAGGTCGTTGAAAAATCGCCGGCGGTTTCTGCGTGGGACAAGGCCCTTCGGCCCATTTGGCAAAAGTACGCCGTTATTTTGGGACCCGCAGCAGAGGAAGTGATGGGGGCAATGGGGCTTGTCCTTGAACAATATCTGCGCACTATTTTTATTATGGAAGATTTTTTCAGCGATGAGGATGCGCTCACGCAGCTGACGACGCGCCTGCGGGCTATGGATTCGGTGCATGCGCACCAGCTGGCCAATTATTTTGATGACATTTTAGGCGCCTGGTTCGGCAAATTCCGTTCGGGCAAGGTTTACTACGAAGCTCTGCGCGAAGTCAAAAGCGAAACGCAGCCTGTGCTGGATAAAATGGCGGGTTTTAAAACCCTTCTCGAAGAGCTGAAAGCCCTCTCGCCGGGTTCTGACGCTTTGCCGGGTTGGGTTGCGCGGATGCGTCCCTTTCTTCAAGAACATTTAGTGGAGCTCCGGGAATGGCTTGCGCGTGCGGCAGAAAGCAAGCAGGACGGAGATACGACGGAACCAGAACGGGCCATCAGCAGGGTCGAGAGTCTTTTGGCAGCGAACACGATCGCGCCGGAAGAGTGGGATGAATCCGTGAAATATCTTCGTGAGGAATTTCTCGAGCAGACGATCAGAAATCTTGGCTCGAGGGTTTCAGATGCGCTTGAAAAGAAATTCCCGCGGTTTGATCCGGGTGCCCATGAGAGGGTTCGCGAAGAAATCAAGAAATTGATTGCTTTGGAGGGGGTGGCCTACGTGATTCAGGCAGAGGGCTGGACACCGGTTGAACTGACTGACCAGCCGGAGCTGGAGGTCAAGGGCGGCTGGAATTCGATGAAGCTTCGTAAGGATCAGGTGGCCCAAGACGTTCATTATGGGCCGCATGAGCGCCTGCGGCTTTATTCCGGCCCCCACGGATCGGGGAAGACCTATCATGAAAAAGCGACGGTCTTTCAAATCATGGCGGCCATGGCCACCGGCTTTGCACCGGCGGAATTCATGAAACTCCCGGTGTTTAAGCGGGTTCTCTATCTCGACCGCGTGACGGAAGCGCTGGACCGTACGTTAAGTGCGTTTGGTACAGAAACAAAATATTGGAATGCTTTTTTTGATGCGGCCCTTCAGCCGGGCGATGGTTTTGTTTTCGGGGCCGTGGATGAGGCGGGATCCACCACCTCACCGCGTTATCAGGGGGCCTTGTCTTACTCGATTGGCCGCAAGATGCTGCAATCCGGAATGCTGGCCGCCTTTGCCTCCCATCATCATGGCTTTATGAATCAGTTTGAAGCCGACAATTCCGGTTTTGTGCGCGTCTATCACCCCGGCTATCACTTTGAAGGCACAGGGGATCAGCAGAAGATTGTGTATGACCGCAGTATGCTTCCCGGCCATGCGCCCAGTCATGGCGTCGATGTGGCTGAGGCCATGGGGCTCCAAGCCCTGACCCGGTACATTCCCCGTTCGGAGATGCGCATAACAACGGGCGAGGAACCCATGCATGTCGTGCGGCCGGAGGATGACGAGACCTGGAAGTCCATCATGCGTCGGGTCAATTTTATCCAGGCCAATATGATTTATCTTGCGGGTAAGGACAAACACGAAGTGAAAATCGGCGGGCACCCCAGCGCGGCGTCCTCGATGAAAGAAATTCTTATGGCGGCCTGGATCGCGATGCACACCCATGATTACGCCGCGGCCAAGCCGCATGCCCAGCCCGCGGATATGGCCATTCAATTCCTCTTGGGCAAATTGAGTCCGGACGCGGAGGTTGCAGAGCAGATTCTGCGTCAATTTCGCAACACGAGTATTCCTGATTTAAATGCAAACCTTTTCAGAGAAATCGATAATTTGGGTCCGCATACGTCGCAAGCGGTTCGGCAGCTGATCGCGCCGCTCCTGGCGAAGCAAGGCACAACGACGGCGGCGGCTGTTCAGGGGGTTTCTGCCTATCCCAAGCCGGGCGGGGTGGG
>JAHFHB010000302.1 GCA_023247135.1 Candidatus Omnitrophota bacterium | reverse complement strand
GAAATGCTCTATTTGGGCCTGCGTGCGCAGCAGCTTTTACAGGAGGCGTCGGCGGAGACTTTGGCGGCCAAGAAAAAAACTTTTGAAACCGCCGCGCGTCTTTTCTTTCAGCGGATTGAAACGCGCCATCTTGCCAAATACAGGCAGTCGCATGTCGTAGCGCTTTTTATTCTGCGCTTGCGCAACCGGTTGTCCGTGGTTTTTAAACAGCACCGGGCCCAGCGCGATGCCGTGCTGGCGGGAGCGGTTTCGATTCACGGGCAAACGGAAGAGGAAGGCGGGGAAATGGCCGAACGCTTGTCCGAAAAGGACACGGAAAACATGGAACACTCTCTCGCTCAAAAAATTCACGACCCGGAGATCCGGGACCGCCTGCTCAGGGCGATTGAGATTTCCCTGAATCCCCGCGATCAGGTCATGGTGCGCCTGCGTTTTGGTTTGGATCCGGCGTATGAAGGCATGAGCCTGGCGCGCGAAGATATCGCGCAGGTGCTGGCGTACCGGGGGATTCAAGGGCCGCGCGGCAGCATTGTGATCAGCCAGCAGCGCGTCAAGCAGATCCTCGATGAAGCGATTCCTCTGATTACAGACACTTTGCTTGTGCTCGAATCCTCAGAGCAGGGGGCTTTGTGGGACCGTTACCTTGAAAACCTTGGGGTGATGGAAATGGTGGAGCCCGAGCCGATGACCGTGCGCGTGGATGCGGAAGGCGGCTTGCAAATCGGCAAGTGGCTGCGCTTTTCAGGACTGCGCCGGCTGGCCGGAAAAATGGCGGAGGTTCAGATCTCCGACGCGACCCGGCTGGATGTGCCGCCGCATGAGCGTGCACGTTTGCCGCTTGATAAAAATCTGCGCCGCATTTTTCCGTACAACATCATGGTGACCTTGCGCGAAGCGGGCAAAATGCGCGCCGCCTATTCTTTTGACGTACAGCGGCAGCAGGACGGCTCCGTGCGCTTCAGCAAAGCCTTTTTAATTTCCAGCGCGTGGGACACGCCAGAAAAAAATTCGGCAAAATCCGAAATGCGCGCTGAAGAATCAGTTTTTGTAGGGGCCGGTTCTAAACCGGCCCGGCGAAACTCAGGGCGGGTTATGAACCCGCCCCTACAAAACACCGCAAATTCATCACGGAGGCGGCGGTCTGAGATGAGATCTACTTCAGAAGAGCCCTTGGCCTGGATTCAGAGCGCGAAAATTTTATCGCCGGCGGCAGGCAGTCTGGTCATTCCAGATGAAAAGGGACGGGTTCACTTTGAGTGGGAGATGCAGGTGGACTCCTCACTAACCTCGGAAGTTTTGGAGCAGGAGTTGAAGAAAACCAGATTCCAGGTGCGATATCAGCTTCTTCCTGAGGATAAACGTGACTTTACGCAGTGGTCGCAAGCGGGTGCGGCATGGCTCGGTGACCTTGTATTATCCGTTGAAACATGGCAGAGGCAGGACTTAAGCCATGGCCGGGCAAGCCTGCATGTGCGGGGCAGTTTCAAAGCGCCGTCTCAAGCACGGCTGATTCGTTTTACCATCTATGCGGCCGCCTCCGGAAAAGAGCGCTGGTTTCAGAATGAAACGCCAAACCATAACTGGTCTTTTTTATTAAAACCATTGCCGCATGTGGTCCCCCTGGACAATCGCGGAGTAGAAATAGGCAGAACTTTGCGCCGGGATCTTGTGGAGCGGGGTGTGCCGGATGGCTTGCTTGATGAGCGTTTAAGCGCGGAAGATTTTGAAATTGCGGGTGAACAAACCAAGGGGCATCTCTGGGTTGCGGAAAACGGCACGCAGAAAGCCATGGCCGCCGCGTTGTCCGTGCGGATCTGGAACCAAATGCACCTTTTGCAGCTGGCAGCCGCGGATCATGATTTTGAAAACAAACGGGCCTTAATTCGTCAGTTAGAAATGCAAGAACCGGCTCTTTTTTATATTCCCATGCCGGGAGAAGACGCCGCGATTTTTTCTCAGGAAGGATTTGAAAAGGTTATTGTGCCGGGTCTGTGGGGGGTGGACCAGGACGGGGGTGTCTATTTACCCCGAGAAGCCATTCGAAAAATCGGAGGTCGGTCGTTCTGGGCGTTCCGGCTGGCCGCCAAGCAAAAAAGAGCTTTCGACCGGGCCAGAAAAATTTTGGCAGAGCTTTTGCCGTCGCTGAAATCGGGGGATCAGGAAATTTTGAAACGCTGGATTCGCGAGGACACGCTCTCTCTTTTGCTGTATCACGAAACTCTTACGTGGCCGTCTGAACACATGGATTGGGCCGATGTGGCGGATGTGATGATCGCCGCAATTTTGAATAAGTGGGAGCTGTTTGGGTATCACCTGCCGGCTGGCCGGCCTGTGATGCGCCGGGCCCTTCTGCGCTTTGTGAGGGCCGGTATGCTGGATGAAGAGCGTCTATTGCCCGTACCGGACCTGGCTGAATGGATGGGCAGAAGCGGCCTGGGAGATTCCCCCGATGAAAGACTGCAAACCGTGAAAATCATTCTGGACGCCTTTGAACAAAGACTGCAAAAGATTTTGACAGATTCCAAAAAATCCGGCCTGGCCCTGGGCTCTGGGGATCCATGGGCGGAAGTTTTCGCGGCCAACCGGCGGTATCAGAATATTTTTTCAAAAAATTACGCAGGCCAACGGATCACTGCCGGAGAACTGACGGAGATTATTTCTCAGCTTCCGCCGGAAAGGCGCAAGCAGGCGGTTCTTTTATTCTGGGAGTTTTTGAATCAATGGACCGGTCCGAATCTGGACGCAAGGTTAAAGCTGGAGCAGGAATGGTTTGCCCTGCTTCCGCAATCGGAACGGCCGCTAAACCCTGTGATTCTTCGGACCCGGCCCGCAGATTCAGCTCCCATGGCTTTAATGGACAAACACAGAATGAAACCTTTTGAGGCGGTTGTTCGCGAGATTCCCGCAGAGCTTTATGTGCCGCATGCGGGCATTGCCCAAGGGCATCGTGAGATTGATTTAATCGTGCATGAGCCGGCCGGCCAAGCCAGCCCTGCGGTTTCTTCCGAAAAGACGGATGATCAAGAAATGCTGTTTGACCGCGATGTGGGATCCATTCGATTTCGTGAGCAGGTTTTGCCGGATGGGCGCAGAGCTTTTGTCATTCTGGAGGTGCAGTCGAA
>JAHFHB010000301.1 GCA_023247135.1 Candidatus Omnitrophota bacterium | reverse complement strand
ACCCTGAATGGATGACTCCTCAAAATTTATTGTCATGGATCGAGAAGGAGTATGGGCTCTCCAAAGCAAACTAATACGGGCATTGTCATTCAAGCCCGCATGGGGGCCGAACGGCTGCCGGGTAAAATCTTAAAACCCCTGGCGGGTGCTTATCCGGTTCTAGAGTGGGTGGTCGAGCGTTCGCGCAGAGCTGTAAAGGCTCAGGAAATCATTGTGGCGACGACCCTCCAGCCCGGTGATGACATTGTGGAAACTTTTTGCCGGGATCATGAGGTTCGTTGTTTCCGGGGGAGTGAAGCCAATGTGTTTGAACGCTACTACGCCTGCGCTCAAAAATTCCAGCTAGACGCGGTCGTGCGGGTGACGGCCGATTGCCCTTTCATTTCGCCCGAAACCATCGACCGCTGTATCGATGTTTTTTGGGATTCGAAGGCCGATTATGTCAATAATTCCCGTCTTCGTAAAACCTACCCGCGCGGACTGGATGTCGAAGTGGTTTCATTCGAAGCGTTGAAGCGGCTCGCGGATAAAGCGCTGACGCCTTCGGAACGTGAGCACGTGACGCTTTACATCTATCAGCATCCCGAGGAATTCCGCATTCAGACGGTGGAAGCTGAACCTGCGCTTTGTGCACCTGAACTGCGTTTAACCCTGGATACGCCGGATGATTTCCAACTTTTGAATACGGTCGCGGAATATTTCTCAAAGGAATCCTTTCATGCCGGAAGCCGGCAGATTGTGGATTATTTGCGCAAGCACCCTGACGTGGCGGATTTAAACCGGCACATCGAGCAAAAGAAAATCGACGGAAAAATTATCTAAGGGGATAAGGATGAAAATTCTTGTTCTGGGCGACAGCGGTTTGTTGGGGCAGGCGGCCGTTGCCTGGGGTGCCTTTCACGGGACGCATGACGTTCTGGGGATTTCACCCTCGGCTTACACGGGCTCGCCCTATTGGGGGGAGTTGCGTGGGAAGTATGAGCACTCCGCGTTGAGTGTGCCCGATCAGTGGGATGCTTACCGCTGGCTTGCGGATCAATTTAAACCTGACATCGTTTTAAACGCGGCCGCTCTGGCTGATTTAAAGGACTGCGAAGAAAATCTTTTGAAGGCAAAAGTGTTGAACGCTGAATTGCCGGGCCTGCTGGCGGCGGATTGCCGCGAGCGGGGTGCCGGATTCATCCATGTTTCGACGGATCAGGTTTTTGACGGGAAGAAAGCATTGTCTTATACGGAAGAAGATCCCACAAATCCGCAGCATGTTTACGGCAAAACGAAACGGGACGGCGAACAGGCCGTATTGGACGCAAAGTCCGGTGCCCTGGTGATCCGGACGAATATTGTCGGTTTTCGCGGCCGCTTGAGCAAGCCCACTTTTGCCGAATGGATCTGCGAGTCTTTAGCAGCCTCAAAACCTATGACTCTTTTTACGGATTATTATGTCAGCTCTGTCTATGTGGGTGATTTTGTGAAAAATGCTTTTGCGCTGGCTGAGAAAAAAACAGCGGGTTTGTGGCATGTGGCCAGTCATGATTTTGTATCCAAGTATGAGTTCGGAGCTGTTTTGGCAAAGGAGCTTGGATTTGGGCTGAGTCAGGTTCAGCGCGGGTGCCTCCGGGATTTAAATTTAAAGCCGCCCCGGCCGGCCTTTCTGGCGCTGAGCAGCGTCCGTGCGGAACAAACGCTGGGTAGAAATTTTTTTAACATCGGAGAGACGCTGCGCGCTTTGGCCAGGGATTTTAAACTAAGACAGGGGGAAAAAAACTATGCCAGCCACTGAAACTTTTCCTGTCATTCGCGTGCGTGACCGGGCGATCGGACTCGCTTATCCCACCTACTTTATCGCGGATATCGCCGCTAACCATAACGGCAGTCTCGCCGAGGCGAAAGAACTGATTGGCTTAGCCAAAAAAGCAGGCGCGGATGCGGCCAAGTTTCAGCATTTCCGGGCTGAAAAAATTGTCAGCAAATATGGCTTTGAAACGATGGCCGAACAGTTGTCGCATCAATCCAAGTGGAAGAAATCCGTATTTGAAGTGTATCAAGACGCCAGTGTTCCCTGGGAATGGACTGCCGCGTTGGCTGAAACGGCTAAAAAAGAGGGGATCGATTTTTTTTCGGCACCGTACGACCTTGAAGCGATCGAAATGCTGGATGCTTATATGCCCGCCTATAAAGTGGGTTCCGGCGACGTGAACTGGGAGGAGTCGCTGCGCCGCATGGCGGCCAAACAAAAACCGGTTTTCCTGGCCACCGGAGCCTCGACGTTTGAAGAAGTCGTGAGGGCCGTTGAGATCATCACGCAGATCAATCCGCAATTGTGTGTGATGCAATGCAACACCAATTACACAGGCAGTCTTGAAAATTTTAAACATATCCATCTCAATGTGCTTAAAACGTATGTGCGCAAATTCCCGGGATTAGTGCTCGGGCTCAGTGATCATACGCCCGGTCATGCGACCGTGCTGGGCGCGGTGGCCTTGGGGGCCCGGGCCATCGAAAAACATTTTACGCGTGACCGCAGCCAACCGGGCCCGGACCACCCTTTTTCGATGGATCCACGGGATTGGCGTGAAATGGTCGACCGCACGCGGGAGCTCGAAGCGGCTTTGGGCGGTGAGGAAAAGAAAGTAGTCAGTAATGAAGCGCAGACAGTTCTCATTCAGAGACGCTGCTGCCGTGCGGCGCGGGCGTTGAAAAAAGATCATGTTTTGACGCGCCAGGACATTGACGTTTTGCGGCCCGTGACTCCGGGGGCGGTTTTGCCGCCCGACCTGGAATCTTTGATCGGCAAAAAACTCAGCAAGGATCTCCCGTATGGAGCGCCGTTATTCAAAGAAGATGTGGTTGCATGAGCCCGCCGGTCGATTTTTCGTTTATTGTCAGCTGTTACAATCTTGAAAACTACATTCAGGCCTGTTTAGATTCTCTGACGGGCCAAAACTACCCTGAATCCGCGTTCGAAATTATCGTGATCGATGACGGCAGTACGGATCACTCGCTGGAAGTGATTCAACGGCTGGCCCACGGGCGGACAAACGTTCGCTTTTTGACGACGGAAAATTCAGGACTGGAAAAAACCTGCAACCGGGGCATCAAATTGGCGCGCAATGACCTGGTGA
>JAHFHB010000300.1 GCA_023247135.1 Candidatus Omnitrophota bacterium | reverse complement strand
CGCCGCTAAAGCGGCGCAGCTCGGTACCGTGGATCCCCAGGGGCGCCTGCGGGTTTTCGAACTTGCCGGGGACCAGACTCTGACGACGCTGGGTTTTCCAGCGGATCCGCGCGGATTACTTAATGAAGAAATTTTCAGGCCTTTTGATGAAGCCGTCTACGTGGGAGTTTTTGGGCCGGGACGCAGCATTCCTCAGGACGCCGTAAGAGCGCGCGCCGCGGCGCACGGCTGGATGAACGTTATTGCCGCGGAAATCCAGCGGCGTTTGGGAGCGGAATCCGGGGTCGTGATCGATAATTTGCGCAGCGTTTTCAAACAAGAACTGCAACGCTACGGAAAATTTAAACTTGTCGATCCCGGCAATGCCTCTGCGAGTTTAAAGGCGGGGCTTAGCCAGTTGAAAAGTTCAGGGAACCTGATCGGCGGCAATGTGAGTGCCGGAACAAGCCTTGCGAGTCTTGGGGCCTATAATGCGGCCGTCCGGGCCTGGCATGTGGAATATGACGCCATGCATAAAGAGTTCCGGCCCATGCTGATGCGGGCAGTCATGCTGGCTTCCGAATGGCTCGGGGCACAGGTGGTGGAGCAGGATTTCCGCTTGGTCGCGATTGAGGGGCTGACCGAAAAGACCCCGCCGGTTAAACCGCAGCCCTTACAAGTTGAAGCGGAAAAACCCGTGGTGGGGCCTTCGGCTGACCAGGCCGCCCAGGTGGTGAGCGCGCGCTTGGCCTGGATGAAAACTCAAGGGAAATTAAAATCGGATGAGGAGGAAGCTACCTTTCAGGCATGGGCCCTGACGTGGGTGACAAAGACCTGGGGTCAGACAGGTAAGGAACCGAATGCGCCGGATACTCGCAATGCCTGGGCGGCACGGCAGAAACAGATAGAGGCAGATCGCGTCAAAACGGAGCAGGAGAAACAAGCGAAAGCGGACGCGCGGCAAGCGCTTGAGGATTTTATCGTACAAAAAACTGCTGATAACCAAAAACTAGGCTACTTGAAATGGGTTTCGCTTGGGGACTTGCAGGGAGTGCGTCTTTATGCGCGGGAAAAGTGGATCACGGATGCCATGGTGGCGCAGTATCTCAAGTCGCCGGAAAAGGCGCGGATTTATCCGGTCCCGTCTGATTTTTTAACGGCCATGCGTGCCTACCGTGCGGCAAATTCCCCGGAGGCTCTGCTTGCAAACCAGGTGGAAGACCTTGCGGTTCGTCTTGAGCAGGCCGACGGCAAGGATTTGGTTTTGGCTCGGGCTTTGCTCGACGAAGCTAAAACGATTCCATTGCAGGATGTCGTGAAGGCGCAGCGTCAAACGCTGACAACAGCCCAGGGTGAGCTCATTAAAAAAGCGGCGAGTCTGCTGCGTACGGATATTGAAACAGCGACGGCCGCCGCACAGGTCAACATTCCGGATCAAGCGGAGATTGAGGCTTTGCGCCAGCGCGTTGAAACAACTTTCGCATTTCTGCCTGAGCAAACCGCGGAAGATTTGCGTGCGCCGATTCGCCAGGTTTGGGCGCGTTTTGAAATGGCCCTGAAATTTTCGGCGGAACGTGCGGCGCTCGAACAGGCGCTGGCGCGTGTCACTGCGGCTGCGCCGGATGCGGTCCGTGCGGCTCTGACTCAATCTGCCCTTTTAAGAACCGAACTTGCGCAGGCACAGGAAGCGGATTGGCTTAAACAGCTTGATGCTGCACGGATCGATATTGCGGATCAATTTGCTTTCCGGGTCGTGGCAGCCGCGGAGTCCGCCGAGGAGGGGAAAGAGGGACTGGAACTTACAAAACTTGTTGCGACTGAAACTCTGCTGCGGGGAATCGATGCGAACCTGTTCAAGGACTCCATCAGCCTTGTGGCGGACACCACGAAATCCATTCAGGATGTACTGACTAAGCGTGCCGCTGCTGAGAAGGCAGCTACTGCAAAGACTGAACAGGATGTCCGTGGTGTACGCCAAAAAGAAATCGATGATTTGCTTAAAAACGCGAAAAGTGATGCTGAAACGGCTGACAAGATGCTGGCGGCGCCTGAATTCAAGGCATGGCTCAAGGACCGGGTCGTGGAGGAGTGGCTTAACGCCTTAAAAGGTAACAAGCCGCTCCCTAAGACCGAAAGGCTCAAAACATTTTTGACAAGCCAACTTAAGAAACCGGAGACGGCGGGGCTGCAGCGGCGGTTCTACGATGCGTTGCTGCGCATGGCCAGTGCCAGATCAGAAATGCGCATCGGCGCTGATGAGCCTGAACAACGTTCGACCCTGCGAAAAAAAGATCTAAAACTGCTGCTGTCTGTTTTCGTGGCCACGGCTTATTTTGGCGTGTTCCATCATCTTCTCGATTGGCTTTTGCAGCAAATGATGGCCTTCCTTCCGTTGGGTGTGCCGCCGCTCACCACGCTTCTTTATCGTGTCGTACTAGGGCTATCCGTTTTCGCAAGAATTCATTTGCATTGGTTCAAAGTCGATTGGGATCCCTACGTTAAGTGGGTCAAGGAACAGCAAGCCAAAGAGGATTATTCTTCCCCAGAATATTTTGTGCCGCATCCCCTTGCGGCGGCTCTGAAAAAAATTGGCTCTCTGGGTTTCATGGTCACGAGTCTTTTTCTACTCTTCCCAAAATGGTGGGCCGTTGTTTTGGCCGGAAGCACGATTGCCGCGATTGCCACTGTGTTTCATTGGGGCCTGCATGATCTCAGGCCGTACAAGATGCAGCAAGAGGCGCTCAATCCCGGTCAAGTTTTAGATAACGATAGTACGGAAAGAACGCGATCGGAAATGAGAGTGTCGAGTGCTGCAGAGGTGGAAGCGCTGGTCAATGAATTCGCGGCGCGTCACGGAAAAGAAACTTCTCACGAGGTGCTCGAAAAGGGGCTTTTCGTACCGGGGCGTTTATGGGACAAAGCGGATGGCAAGGGCAAAGAATTATTTTGGGTGATCCCCGAGGCCGTGGCGCAAAAAAACGCCTGGGCCATGGATCAACTACAGGCATTTCCGGAATGGCTCGCAGCCCGCACGGGATTGCAGGCCTCGGAGATTCAAATCGTACCGCTGAATGCCTTGCTGGAGTTCTCCGACAAGCGGCAAGACAGGGCCTGGGGAACGGATATGGGGGATTATTTAGACCGTTGGATTTACC
>JAHFHB010000299.1 GCA_023247135.1 Candidatus Omnitrophota bacterium | reverse complement strand
AAATGTTTTAAACAGCGTGGCATCAAGCGGCGCCGCGGCCCCTTCAACCGCGACCTGGTTAATACCGTAGGTGTCGCGAAAATGCGCAATCAACCTTTGGATATTCTTCTGCGCATCCGTAACCGCATGCGCGTCCTGAATCAAAAAGACAATCTGCTTCGTGTTGCCCTCAAACGTTTCTTCCACACGGCCCATCTCCGCTGGAATTCTGAGAGCATTGAGGTTATCCGGTAAAACACCGGCCACTATCGGTGACGGGATCATCGCAGGAGCTGCGGCCCAAAGAGATTGGTTCACATGCTGTGTCAGCACATAGCAGACACACACCACGGCTGCGGTGAACCGCCGGAATGACGCAGCGCTAACAGCGCTGCGTACATGACAGCATCGGTTTCCATACCGATGATGCAGGAATAATTTTTTTTTGCTGCTTTGTATTTGAGTGTCCATAGCAGACGTTTGACTGAGTCCGCGCCTTCATTTATTAACACCCGCAGGCAGAAGGCCTCGCAGCACAGTTTTTAACGCCTACTAAAAAGATACCCGTCAAAACTTATAAAAACAACCCAAAAAAGCCCACAGAATAGCAATAAATAGCATTAGAAAACTTATTGGCCGCTATTTTATGCACACTGTATCTCATTAATTTTCAATGAGTTGCCAACAGGCTGAAGTGCGCATGACACTATTTTTAGTTTAAACAAAATTAAATTTGATTTAAAACTAAAATATGGTTTAATGCTTCAATTGAAATTTTGCAGGAGAGCGGTGCATGATCAATCTTGATAGCGAGACCAACGAGTTCATTGCGAAAACAACGACGGACCTAGGCAAGGCAATATTAACCGTAGGTTTTGCCAGCTATTTTTTTGAAAAGTTTCCCGTCTACTGGCGTATCGCCATTCCAATTTTAGGGCTTTGTTTTTTGGTCGCCGGCGTGCTATTGTTTGTCAATCGAAAGGGGCTCAAACAATGATACCTATTCTGGCGGCTTTAGCTTTTCTAGCGTTTGCCATTTTTATTTTTTACTATAACGGCCCCAAGGATAAAAAACGTTCCAGCTAATCCTATCCAAGCGGTTTACGCAGCGCGCAGGAATTCCTGAAGGGCTTTGATTTCGACGAGTAGCTGAGCGCTCTGGTTCAGTCCCCGCAAACTCTGCTCGTCATACACCGTAAGATAATTCAAAGTGAGCTGATCGATCAACGCGGCGGCAAGCAAGGTCAACTCAGCATGCTCCGAGGCTTGGTTTATCCGTACCCTCCCGAGATTCGGCACCACCCCCAGCTTTTGAAATGTCTCTTCCCTGCCGCTGACCACCGCGGCCGGCGCCTGTAAACGTCCCTGCTCGCGCAGAACAAAATCCGCCGCACTCTCGCCGCTCTGAAGCTCTGATACTTTAAAATTCTCAAGACTGAACGGGTTAAAACCCAGAGCCGTCTCGCTGAATTTTTTGAGGGCCTCGCGGAAAAGCGCAAATTCTGTTTTTTGTGCAGATGCCACAAAAAGGGTGTATTCCAAATCCGGGCGCAGCGCCAGCTGAATGAGTAACGGGCCAAAGCCGGCGGGATCCAGTTTGCCTCTTCCCGCAAATTCAAGCGGTTCATCGAAAAGACGCTTCGCTTGAGCCTGTGTCAAAAGCCGCATCAAAAGCGGCGTATGGGTTTTCATAAAATCCAGGATGCGTGCCGGCACCTCCGGCCGTGGCGCTTCCGGCAGCACACCGCGGCTTGCGCCGACGCGGCGGATGATTTGTTCAAATACCGCTCTGCCATAATCCGAGCGCACATGCACGGGCACAAAACCTTCGGTGAACTGCAGGGCCAGCCTTTCCACTCCAACCAGACCCGCAGCAGGGGTTTCCCTCATCTCGGATTTTGCTTGATCGCCCTGATCCGTCTCCTGATCAGGCGGGGGCAATACCATCCCTTTTTGTGAAAGCGCAATGGCCAGCAAAATGCTTAACCTGCTGGCAAGCGCCCGAGCATTGCCCCATTCCGCGGTTTCATGAAGAGACACGCCTTGATCGGTGGTAACGCTAAAATTCAAACTGGGTTCAGTCGAAGCAGCATAAAGACTGAGCCGGGATTGCGTAATTAGCGGATGTCCCTGGAGTTTGAACGCCAACTCGTGCGCGTTTGCCGCACTGATTTCATCCTCGCCGATTTTGAGGGTCATTTGGGATGAGTCGGGAGATGCGCCGGCCTGAATCAGCATCTGAGGATCCTGCGCTTGCCCCTTATAGCGAATTTGGACCCGGTTCGCCGTAAAACTTGGCGAATCGCCAAGCTCTGCGACTACCGCAAGTCCCCATTTAAAAAATAGATCGTCCAGAATACTGCTGGCGGCACGGTACAATTTCCAACCGCCATTTTCTCCCTGCGGAACCGAGGCAGCAGCGATCAAGGCATGCCAAAGTGCGGGCCAGTCCCCCGCCCCAACCTTGTCTGCCCGCATCAGTTTTCCGAGTGCAGTAAGCGCCTTCTCCCGTTCAACCGGCGTCAGCGCTGCGTTCGTCGCAACGTCGGCAAGTTTTTGCACCTCGGAGGGTTCTTGGATTGTACGCATTTCACTTGCAGCAAAAGGCGTCACGCCGTCGCGCTCCATTTCAAAAAGAAATGGCGCTACTTCCGGATCAAAATTTTTGGGTCTTTCGCCTTTCTCAAAATGCAGATTCTTTAAATACTGCTTCCGGTACTCATCGATCATTTCCTGGATACGCGGGCGGGAACCCGGCAGGGCCGCGTCCTGAAAACGCAGGCGTTTCAGCAAATCAGCCGCATCCGGTGGTATGTCTTGCAAAAACCGCGGGCTATCGGCAATTCCCTGAGTCAATGAGTCCAGCCGCCGGGCCCAGTCTCCGCGGCGCAAACGTTTTGACTCGTAAACACCGGGATTTGCTTCAACAACCTCCTGAGTCCAAAGCGTATGCTGAAGCACATTCACAAGGTTGTAGCGCCATTCATAATCGGTGACCACTTTGAGCGCGGCGCCGTCAAAAAACAACCTGAGATCACCAGGCACCGCCAAAAGCTCCAGTGTTTTTTCAAGATCCACCTGCCCGTTCACAAGCAGGCGGGAAAGGAGTGGGTCTGCTTTTTCGAACTCAGCGAGATCCCCTTCGTCCAGAGAGACTTCC
>JAHFHB010000034.1 GCA_023247135.1 Candidatus Omnitrophota bacterium | reverse complement strand
TCGGCGATGAAATTCCGTCGGTGCTTTCGCACGGGTCTGAAGGCGTGGGCCTTTATCGCACGGAATACCTGTTTATGAATCACAAACGCCTGCCTTCGGAAGAGGAGCAGTTTCAGGCTTACCGCCTGGCGGCGGAAAAAATCGCGCCGCATCCCGTGATCATCCGCACGCTGGACCTTGGCGGCGATAAATTTCTTTCCTCGCTGGATGTGCCGCATGAGATGAACCCGTTCCTGGGGTGGCGCGCCATTCGTTTCTGCCTGACGCGCGTGGATATTTTTAAAGCCCAGCTCAGGGCCGTTCTGCGGGCCAGCGCCTACGGCAAACTTAAACTGATGTATCCGATGATTTCGAATGTGCAGGAACTGCGCCAGGCCAACCAAATTCTTGATGAGTGCCGTGAGGAGTTGAAGGGGGAAAGGAAAAAATTTGATACGCAGATGGAAGTTGGAGCGATGATCGAAATTCCTTCGGCGGCGGTGATCAGTGACGTGCTTGCTAAAGAAGCGGATTTTTTCTCAATCGGCAGCAACGACCTGATTCAGTACGCGCTGGCCGTGGATCGCGTAAACGAAAAAATCGCGTACCTGTATGAACCCACGCATCCGGCGATTTTGCGGCTGATCAAACAAATTATTGAAAACGGCCACCGCTACCAGCGCTGGGTCGGCTGCTGCGGCGAAATGTCGTCCGATGTGGCCATTGCCATTCTGCTCGTTGGGCTGGGGATTGATGAAGTCAGCATCAGCCCGTTTGTTCTGCCGAAGGTCAAAAAAGCCATCCGTTCTGTCAGTTTTAAACAGGCTGCTGAAATCGCTCGCCGCGCTCTGGAATTCCAAACCGGCAAAGAGGTGCGCACGTACATCGACGATGAACTGCGCAAGATCAATAAGGATCTCCTGGACGTTTAAGGTATGAGCGGCACTCTGAAAAATCACCACGCTAATCGTCAAATGGAAGCATGGCTTAACAGCCTGAGCGGGCAAATCACTGAAGCGCTCGCGACCGGCCGCCAGTTTGCTAAACGTCATCCGTTTGCCGCCATCCGCAAGGTGCTTTTTTACGGCATGGGCGGTTCTGCCATTGGCGGCGACGTGCTGCGAGCCGTGATGGCCGACCGTTCGGGCGTGCTTTTCAGTGTGTACCGGCAGGGCCGCTGGTCACGCTGGGCCGATGAGGATACGCTCGTGATTTTTTCAAGCTATTCCGGAAACACCTGGGAAATGATCGATGTGTTTCACAAGGCCGCGCGGTCCAGGGTGCGTTTGCTGGTCGTGACTTCCGGAGGCCGTTTGGCCGAGATTGCGCAGGCGGCCAATGTGCCGTGCCTTAAAATTCCAAGTGGGATGCCGCCGCGTTGTGCTCTCGGCTATTTGACTTTTTCCCTTTTGCCGGTGATGGAGAAAGTCGGCGGTTTTAAAATTCCGGCGGGTGAACTCAAGGAACTACTGGCTGTTTTGCAGAAGGCGCCCAAGGCATTGGCCAAACGGCTGGCCGTTAAACTTAAGGATCGCAGCATTCATCTTTACACCGTTTCCGGATTTATGGAACCGGCGGCTGCCCGCTGGCGCGCTGAAATTGCTGAGAATGCCAAAATGCTGGCCTCGCACCATCTTTTGCCTGAAATGTTTCATAATGAAATCGAAGGCTGGCAGTATCCGCGCTGGGCGGTCAAGCGTTCGGCGGCTGTTTTTCTTACCGATAAAGAGGATGCGCCGGTGCTGCGCCGTAAAATCCGCGCGGCCATGCAGTTGATTCACAAGGCCGGGGCTTTGGCGGTTGAAGTGCCTTCCAAAGGCAAGTCCCGTTTGGCGCGTCTTTTCTCATTGATTTCTGTGGGGGATTGGACCAGCTACGAACTGGCGCTGAGAAACGGCGCGGACCCCGTCGCCATTCCCGCGATTTCAGCCATTAAGAGAGTCAGCTAATGCCGCGTCATTGCGAGGACGATGCGCAAAGCGCAACGGACGAAGCAATCTCGGTAAAGTCGAGATCGCCACGTCGACCCTTCGGGTCTCCTCGCGATGACGGGTGAGGGGGATTGATGATCGCTATTTTACTCTGCGCCGGCTACGCTACGCGGCTTTACCCGCTGACAGAAAATCAGCCTAAATCGCTTTTGCCGATCGCGGGCCGGCCCATGATCGAATTCATTTTAGACAAACTGCACCCGCTTTCAGATTTAAAGCATGCCTACGTGGTGACGAACCATAAATTCGCGGAACATTTTTCAAAATGGGCCCGGGCCGGAAAATTTCCCTGGCCGGTGACGATCGTGGATGATCAAACCTTGACCAATGAAGACCGCCTGGGTGCGATCGGCGATTTAAGTTATGTGCTCAAAACCCATACGCCCGGGATTGCACATGACATGGTGGTTCTGGCGGGGGACAACCTGTTCGCGTCGCCGCTGGATCACTTCGTGATGCATGGGATCGACCGGCGGCCCGCGGCGGGCATTGCCGTCTATGACGTCAAAGACCTGGAGCTGGCCAAGAAATACGGGATTGTCCGGACTGGCCCTGATGGCAAAGTTCTGGAGTTCCTGGAGAAACCTCAGAATCCGCCCGGAACGCTGGCTTCCTGCGGGGTTTATTGGCTTCCCAAAGAGACCCGCCCTCTACTTGACAGATATTTGGGCGAAGGTCATAATGCTGACCAACCCGGGCACTATATGCGCTGGCTGGCCCATCACCACGGCTTGTTTGCCATTCCGCTCGAAGGCCACTGGTACGACATCGGCGACTTGAATTCTTACCAAAGCGCGGATGCGCTATTTCGCAGTACAGATAAAGTCTGAAAGACCCATTAAAGTTTGAAAGGATCTATCATGAATAAAAACAGGCATCTTTTTACATCGGAATCCGTCAGCGAGGGGCACCCGGACAAAGTCTGCGACCAGATTTCCGACGCGATTTTGGACGAATACCTTAAGCAGGATCCGCTTTCGCGGGTAGCTTGCGAAACGCTTGTGACCACCGATAAAGTGGTCGTGGCCGGCGAAATCACTTCCAAAGGCCATGTGGATGTTGAAAAGGTGGTTCGCCAGGTTATCACCGATATCGGTTATGACCGCGACGAGCTTGGATTCAATGCCGCCACTTGCAAAATCGATAACGCTTTGCACGAACAATCCCGCGATATCGCCATGGGTGTGGACACGGGCGGCGCCGGCGATCAAGGCATGATGTTCGGCTTTGCCACGGATCAAACGGCGGAACTCATGCCGCTGCCGATTACGCTGGCCCACAAGTTGGTGCATTACCTGGCCGACCTGCGCAAGAAAAAAGTCATTCCTTACCTGCGCCCGGACGCCAAGAGCCAGGTCACCGTGGAATACGATGAGAACGACCGGCCCGTGCGCATTGACGCTGTCGTGGTCAGCACGCAGCATGACGGCCACGTGTCTCTTGAGACGATCAAAAAAGACGTTACGGCCCAGGTGATCCGCAAAGTACTGCCGGCGGATCTGATCGACGACGCCACAAAAATTTTTATCAACCCGACCGGCCGTTTTGAAATCGGCGGGCCGCACGGGGACACGGGCCTCACGGGCCGCAAAATCATCGTCGACACCTACGGCGGCTACGGCCGTCATGGCGGCGGGGCTTTCAGCGGCAAGGATCCTTCCAAAGTGGACCGCTCCGCGGCTTATTTTACTCGTTACGTGGCCAAGAACGTGGTGGCTGCCGGATTGGCCAAGCGCTGCGAAGTCCAGGTTTCCTACGCCATCGGCGTGGCCGAGCCGGTTTCGATCCGTGTCGATACGTTTGGTACGGGCAGCATGCCTGATCCCGAACTGGCCGATATCGTGCGCAGCACGTTTGATTTCACGCCACGCGGCATCATTAAAAAGCTCGATCTGCTCCGGCCGGTTTACCGCGCCACGGCAGCCTACGGCCATTTCGGCCGCAGTGAAGCCGGGTTCAGCTGGGAAAAAACCGATGCGGCGGACGCGCTCAAAAAAAAAGTAAATTCACAAAATAAATCTGCGGTCGCAGTTTAATAAAATCCAGGGAAAAGGACGGAGTCCGATGACCATGACAGCACAAAAGAACGATTACAAAGTCGCAGACATCACCCTGGCCGAGTGGGGCCGTAAAGAAATCGAGAATGCCGAAAAAGAAATGCCCGGCCTCATGACTTTGCGCGCTCGCCACGGCAAAGACAAGCCGCTCAAGGGCGCGCGCATCGCCGGCTGCCTGCACATGACGATTGAAACTGCGGTTTTGATCGAAACGCTGATCGAACTCGGCGCTGAAATCCGCTGGTCTTCCTGCAATATTTTTTCCACGCAGGATCATGCCGCGGCCGCGATGGCCGCCAAAGGTATTCCTGTCTTTGCCTGGAAAGGTGAAAGCGAAGACGAATTCAACTGGTGTATCGAACAGACCATTGAATGGCCCGGCGGCAAAGGCCCGAACATGATTTTGGATGACGGCGGCGATCTCACGCGCATGCTGCACGAAGATCGCTACGCGGCACTCATGAAAGACGTGCTCGGCCTCAGCGAAGAAACCACGACCGGCATTCACGCGCTCGATAAAATGGTGCTCGCGGGCAAACTTAAATGTCCGGCCATCAACGTCAACGACTCTGTCACCAAATCCAAGTTCGACAATCTCTACGGCTGCCGCGAATCCCTGGTGGATGGCATCAAGCGCGCCACCGACATCATGATCGCAGGCAAAGTGGCTGTGGTCGCGGGCTTCGGCGATGTGGGGAAAGGCTGCGCCCAGTCTCTGCATGGCATGGGTGCGCGCGTCATTGTCACCGAAATCGATCCGATCTGCGCTTTGCAGGCCGCGATGGCGGGTTACGAAGTCACGACCATGGATGAAGCCGCGTCTCAGGGAAATATCTTTGTGACCACGACCGGTGTCTGTGACATCATCACGGTTGAGCACATGAAGAAGATGAAAGACATGGCGATCATTTGCAATATTGGGCATTTTGATATTGAAATCGATGTCGCGGGCCTGAAAGCCATTCCGGGCGTTAAGAAAATGAACATCAAGCCCCAGGTTGATAAATTCACACTGCCCGACGGCAAATCGCTTTTGCTTCTCGCTGAAGGCCGCCTTGTAAATCTCGGCTGCGCCAAAGGCCACCCCTCGTTTGTGATGAGCAACTCCTTCACCAACCAGGTCATTGCCCAAATCGAGCTTTTCAAGAACGCCGCCAAGTATGAAAATAAAGTGTACCGTCTGCCGAAAGCACTCGATGAAGAAGTCGCACGCTTGCATCTCGAAAAGATCGGTGTCAAACTCGACAAGCTCACTCCCAAGCAGTCCAAGTATCTCGGCGTTCCCGCCGAGGGCCCCTACAAGCCCGACCACTACCGGTACTAATGCTTACGGGCGCTTCTTTGGCGCCCGAAGCATAGTCCCTGCGCATCGGCGCAGGGGCAAGCCCGACCACTACCGTTACTAGACCGTAGTTCGTCATTGCGAGGAGGCCAGCCGGCCGACGAAGCAATCTCAGAGCAATGCAAAAGCCATCGGAAACCTCGATGGCTTTTTTGCTTTGTAGGGGCGGGTTCTAAACCCGCCCTTGCTCATTTTCCACTCTGTCATCCCCGCCCCTGCCGGAGGCATGGACTGGGATGTACGCACTGCTGTTAGCATTGTGTCATTCCCGCGAAAGCGGGGATCCATCTTTTCTCAGCACAAAACGCCCATAATGGGAATAATTAATTTAAATATTATATTGATTTTAAATAATAATTTATTATACTTTGCATATGCAAAAACTCAAACTGAGCATCACTGCAACTAACCTTGAAGAGAAGGTTTTCTCGATCCGTGGTAAGAAAGTGATGATAGACCGTGATCTTGCTGAACTGTATGGAGTATCAACTAAACGGCTGAATGAACAAGTTCGGAGAAATCACGCTCGGTTTCCAGAAGTCTTTATGTTTCAACTTTCGACAGATGAGAAAACAGAGGTGGTCGCAAAATGCGACCACCTTAAGATTCTAAAATATTCATCTTTCCGGCCGTTTGCGTTTACAGAACATGGGGTGTTGATGCTGGCCAACGTTTTGAATTCAAAGAGAGCCGTTAAAATGAGTATTCGCATTATCGAGGTTTTTATTCGGATGCGTGAAATGCTGACAGCCCACCGGGAATTCTCCGAAAGATTAAAACGCCTTGAAGATACAGCGGGTAAGCATGGGGGTGAAATTCAGGCAATTATCGAGGCATTAAAGCAATTGGTTCGATATGAGGAGTGTCCAAAGCGGACAATTGGTTTCAAAGCTTCATGATGAGTTACCGATTGCACGTCACTCATTGACACTGATAACGCAACGCGTTATTATTTGACTGATGATGAAAAGAAAACACGCACCCATTCATCCCGGAGAAATCCTTAGCGAGGAATTCCTGAAACCGCTGATGCTCAGCCAATACCGGCTGGCCAAAAGCATTTTTGTTCCGCCCCGGCGTATTAATGAAATTGTGCACGGCAAACGCGCGGTTTCCGCGGATACTGCTTTGAGGTTATCGCGCTATTTTGGAACCACCGCCAAATTCTGGATGAACCTGCAAGCCCAATACGACATCGACCTCGAAACCGAAAAGAGCGGGCGCCAGATCGAATCCAGAATCAAACCCTTCGAAAAAGCCGCATAAAGAATGGCGCTTCGTGCATTGTGCTGCCGACCGCGTCAAATATAAAACCATGTCATCCTGAGCCGCCTGCTAATGCAGGACGGCGAAGGATCTCGGTTTTTGTAGGGGTGGGTTCTAAACCCACCCTTGTTGTCCCGTGTTTTGTATTGACACATTTTCCCCCCGCGCTAAAATCCAACCCAGTCTTTTAACATCAAATCTAACCCCTCCCGGCGGGACGGCGTCCGGTATCCGGTATCTCATATTTTGTTCACAGCATTTTTTTTAAATCCGTTTAAGGAGAAGCCGGACATGAACAGGTATTCTCGGCGAATGAATAAAAATATTTTCAGGAAAGCGTTTCTGATTTTGACCGGAATGCTGCTGTTTGGCGGCAGTCTTTTTGCGTGCCAAGAGCCGGATTTTTACGGGACGGTATCGGGGCAGTTGGTGGATGCGCGCGATTACGGCGATGCGGAAGCGAATTTATCTGAGCAAGACCAGGTCATTTTGCACCGGGCGGCTATGTTTGGCCCGCATTTAGTGCTGATCGAGGATGGAACTAGCCGGGTGCGGCCATTTTATTATGGGGATTCAGACGGCACCGTGGAAGAGGGCGATGAGGCGGCGGCGCCTTTTGTGGGGCGGCATGTCAGCGTCAATGGTTGTATTGGCGGGGATGCCTGGCCGTCGGTGCAAGTCGAGGGGGAAATCCAATAGGTACCGGTACCAGGAGTGCCGGGTTCATGAGATTGCTTCTCCGCCAGCGGACGGATCCGCCGAAGGCGGAGTCGTTTGATTTTGCTCCTCGGATAGCAAAGTTCCTAGATCCTTCTTCGTCCTGCGGCCTGCATAGCAGGCGCAGGCGAATCAGGATGACAAATTGCAATCGGTGGATTCCGGGGACGCAATACGGAATGAGTTTTTAAGCCGCGGATTTTTTGAAGTATTCGGCGTAGCGGGCAAGGACTTCACGCATCATCTTTTGATATTTCCCGCCCTTCTTTTTGGCGACCTTCTTGAAGAATTCAATGGTTTTCTTATCCAGGTTCATGGTCACGATCGTCGTGGCTTTGGCCAGTTCCTCAGGCGGAGGAAGGAAGTCAGGGACCTCCACCCAATTTGCCGAAGGCATGTCCGGATCAATTTTCTTTTTTTTCATAAACGCTATTTCCTCTCCGCCAGTAACTGACGTTTCAAAAGCATAGCGGAAATATTTATAATTATAAATATAAAAGCAACAGGAATTATGGAATGGATGGGGGCAGACGAGGGGACAGAGGGAGCGACCTGATGTATAATCAAAAAAATTCGAAAGTATAATAAAAGGAGAAAGTGATGCGTGAAAAATCCTGTGGCTGGGAAGGCACGGACCCGGCGATGATCAAGTACCACGATACGGAATGGGGCGTACCGGTCTATAACGACCGCAAGCACTTTGAATTTTTAATTCTTGAAAGCGCGCAGGCGGGGCTGAGCTGGCGTGTGGTATTCAATAAGCGGGCTGGTTATCGGAAGGCCTTCGCGAATTTTGATCCTAAGAAAGTGGCCAAGTTTGGGGCCGCGGAGATCCGGGCGATGCTCAAGAATCCCGGAATTGTGCGTAACAAGCTGAAAGTGGCCGCGGCCGTGAACAACGCGCGCCGTTTTTTGGAAGTGCAAAAGGAATTTGGCAGTTTTACCAAGTACCTCTGGAGTTTTGTCGGCGGTAAGCCCAAGCGCGGCCGCTTGAAGTCCCTCAAAGAGCTGCCTGCGACCTCGTCCGAGTCAGACGCGCTGAGTCTTGATTTGAAAAAGCGCGGCTTTAAGTTCGTCGGTTCTACGGTAATTTACGCACACATGCAGGCGACCGGTCTGGTAAATGACCATCTCGTTTCATGCTTCTGCTATTCCCGCAAGAAATAATTGTACCGGTAAGTTGTATTTTTTAGCAGCCTGTGACCTGTGTCTTGAAACTTGTGCTTTAAAGGGGCAGGGCGTTGTGGGCCAGGGTCATGAGAGGGGCGGGGAAAAGACCGAGAGCGATGGTGCCTGCGAGCAGAAGCACGATCACAAAGGAAAGAACCGCGGGTTTTTCCACAGCCTGTTCGTTGTCGCAGGGCACGAGATACATGAGGCGTACGATTTTAAAATAATAGAATGCGGCCACGGCGCTGTTAATGGCCGCAGCCAGCGCAAGCGTGTAGAGCTGAACCTGCAGAGCCGCGGCAAAGACCGAAAACTTGGCGACAAAGCCCGCCAGCGGGGGAATGCCGGCCAGCGAGAGCAGAAAAAGAACCATGGCGGCCGCAAGACCGGGAGCGCGGCGTGACAGTCCGCGAAAAGATTCGATCTCGTCATTTTTAGATTGATTGGCTACCGCGATGGCAATCGTGAAAACTCCGATGTTGGTCAACGCATAAGCCACCAGGTAATAAAGCACCGATTCAATGCCTGCCAGCGTTCCCGCCGCGACACCCATGAGAATATAGCCCGCCTGCGCAATGCTGGAGTAGGCCAAAAGGCGTTTCACTTTAGTTTGGGCAATGGCCGTGACGTTGCCAAGCGTCATGGTGATGATTGCCAGTAAAGCAACTACATGGCACCATTCAAAGCGGAACCAGCCGAATGCCCCCACGAGAACTCGCAGAAGCACGGCAAACCCCAGAGCTTTGGGGCCCACCGTCAGAAAAGTGGTAACCGGCGTGGGCGCGCCTTCATAGACATCCGGCGCCCACAAGTGAAAAGGCGCCATGGAAACTTTGAATCCGAGACCGGCCAAAAGAAAGAGCGTGCCGGTGAGTGCCACTGTGAAAAAGGCGGAGTCTTTGGCCAGTGTTGCCGGAATGGCCTCCAGCCAGAGTGAACCCGTAGCCCCGAACACGAGCGACATGCCGAAAAGCATCATGGCTGACGCCACACTGCCAAAGAGCAGGTATTTCAGGGAAGCTTCTTTGGAGCGTTCGTTTTTCTTTTCATAACCGACCAGCAGGTAGGAAAGAATCGAAATGAACTCGATATTCAAAAAAATCATCAACAGGTTGGTGGAGGCGGCGGCCAGTACCAGTGCCAATGCCAGAAAAAGAAACAGTGCGTAATATTCGCCCTCGAATTTATTTTCAATGGGGCGATAGCATGTGGAGATTAAAATCGTCAACGCCACGACGCCGTAAGAAAACAGGCGAAAGAAAACCGTCATGGCGTCCAGGTGGAAAAAGCCGAAAAACACCTGCGGATTTGCGGGCAGGCTGAAGCTGAAAAAAGCGGCGGCCGCCAAAATCAAAACACTGAGTGCGGCCAGAATTTTTTTATGCCGCAGGAACAGGTCCAGCGCAAGAACGAGAAAAGCTCCCGTGAGCACGATAGTTTCCGGGATGAAGGAGTGCAGGCTTTCGAGAGCGTTCACAGGGCCAATCCTCCCATGGCATGCAGCAGGCCGTTCAGCGTGGGCGTCATGTAAGCCAAAAGCAGCCGCGGGCAAAGGCCGAACAGGACAATCAAAACCATCAAGGGCACGAGAGTTACGATTTCGCGTGTGTTGATTTCTTCGAGAGCCGCCCATTTGGGGTTGAGCGGGCCAAGCAAAACGCGGCGAATCATGTAAAGCAGGTAAGCCGCCGCCAGAATGATTCCGATGCAGGAAACAGCCGTAAGCGTGCCGTTGAACTGATACCCGCCGAGCAAGACCAGGAATTCACTGACGAATCCGCTCAGGCTCGGCAGTCCCAGCGAGGCCATGGAAAAGAAAACCAGAAAACCGGCGTAAAGGGGCACGCGGGCGCCCAGGCCGCCGAAGGCCGTCATGTCACGTGTATGAGCACGGTCATACAAAACACCGACCAGGAGGAACAAGCCGCCGGTGATTGTGCCGTGGTTGAACATCTGGGTCATGGCGCCGTTGAAACCGTTTTGATTGAGTGCGGCCAGGCCGAGCAGGACAAAGCCCATATGGCTGACGCTGGAATAGGCGACCATCTTTTTAAAATCAGTTTGCGCTAAAGCTACGAAACCACCGTAGACAATACCGATCACGGCCAGAATCGCCATGTAGGGAGAAAACCAGCGTGCCGCATCTTCAGCAATGGGGTATGCAAAGCGAAAGAACCCGTAGGTGCCCATTTTTAGCAGGACGCCAGCCAGGATGACCGAAATCGGTGTGGGAGCTTCAACGTGCGCATCCGGCAGCCAGGTGTGGAACGGCCAGACCGGGACTTTGATTGCGAATCCGAGGAAGAAGGCCATGAAGATAAACTTTTGGAACTTCACGGTGAAATGGGCCTGCGCGAGTTCAAGCACGTTGAACGTGTGCGGTGTTGTATGGAAATAAAGCGCCAAAATTCCGAGAAGCATCAAGAGACTGCCGGCCAGGGTATAAAGAAAAAACTTGATCGCGGCGTATTCCTTGCGCGGCCCGCCCCAAATGCCGATGAGGAAATACATCGGCACCAGCACCACTTCCCAGAAAACGTAGAAGAGAAAAAGATCGAGTGCAAGAAAAGTTCCCATCATGCCGGTCTCAAGCAAAAGAAAAAGGCAGTAGTATTCCTTCTGGCGCAAATCAATGTTGAACGAGGCCAGGCAAGCCAGAATTGAAATCAGGGCTGTGAGCATGACCATTGGCATGCTGATGCCGTCGGTGCCGAGAAAGTAATGCACGTTGATCTGCGGAATCCATAAGGCTTTTTCCGTTAACTGCACGGTGGCCAAAGAGCGGTCAAACTGCGTCAGCAGGAACAGGGAGAGAAGCCCCGTGACGAGTGTGGCCGCAAGCGCTACCCACTTTGTAAATTCAGCGGCTGATTTTGGAATAAACAAAACGGCCAAGGCGCCGACGAGCGGAGTGAAAACGAGCCAGCTTAAAAGATGCGACATAAGGTTCTCCTTGAAATAATTACTTTCCTTCGAAATAAAAAAAAATCAAAACGCCGATGACCGCGATCAAAAGATAATTCTGAATCAACCCTGTTTGAATGCGGCGAATAAACGCGCTGGTGATCTGTGTGATAGCACCTACCAGGTTGACGATGCCGTC
>JAHFHB010000298.1 GCA_023247135.1 Candidatus Omnitrophota bacterium | reverse complement strand
GCGCATCCTGAAGCGCGCCCGCGATAAACGCTACCGTGAACGCCGGAAGGCTCTCGGCCTGGAGCCAAAGCGCACCGCCTACATGCGTGAGTGGATGCGCAACCGCCGCGCTCAACGAAAAGCCCTCAAAATTTAGCCGCCGGGCTGAATTTGTCACGAAACCCGCCAAATCCCGACTAGTCATTTAGTTCTAGTCGACTAGCTATAAATACCTAGTCACCTAGTTAGTTTTACCTATAACCAAGTCTGTTCTGTTTGTGGTGAGTCCCAGAGGTAGGGAGATAGCAGGCACACCCCGGGGGATTTCTCCCCAAGGGTGCGCCGCTATCCCCGTTCAACATGTTGCCGTTCCGTTTGCGGAGCCGCCCCGTCGTTCGGTCGGCGCTGTGCCGCATCAGGCCAGCGCTTGCTTCCAACTTATCAGGTCTCGATGCTGACCTGAGCGATTATGGCCTTGAAGCTTTCGCAGTGGCCGTTGGCTATTATCGCATCCCCCCAGTAGCCTATTCATAACCCTGCATGTGCTGGTGCTGTGCGTCCACCCCGGAAGCCCCGGGTTTGCAAGGTCGCAGTTAAAAGTTAAATCTGGTTTGCAACGGTATGTTTTTTTTCCCAACGTCGGATTGCGTGAAAAGCAAGAATCCAAAAAGAATTTGCCCTAAAGGGCTTTTCCTTAGAGGGTTTGATTTCCCCGCTAAGATTATGCACTAATTCGTGATGACGGCGGCAAAGCCAACGAAGGTCACCCAGTTTGACGCTCTTCCATTCCGGGCGGTAAAACAGATGATGAAGGTTAATATTTTTTGTGTCCCCGCAATAGGCGCATTTTGCGGCTACCTTGCGGCGTTTCTGAACTTTGACGTCGCGCCAATGGTTAGAATTCAGATATGCCGCATAGGCTTTTTGCGATTGGGTAAGCATGCTCGACTCCTTCATGAGCGGCGAAAAGGTTGCTGGTAATCCCGCCCGATGAAGCGGGTTGAGGGAAATCAGAGCGACCGACTGTCCCAGCAAAATCATTTAATCATCCTGCCACCGGCGCGTCAAGCAGAAACCTCCGTAATTGTTGAGATGCACGGAAAAGGCCGATCCGCTTCATCTCGTCGTTGAAATCGCCGATTTCTGGCAAATAATATGGCAACCCCGTCTTGATCGCCGCCGCTTCGCCCGCGCCGGATTCGTCCCGGTCGGCCACCACCACGCCAGTTCGCGCTATCGCGGCCATGTTGTGTGCTGAAAAACATACATGCACTTTGCCGGGCATTCTCAGCGCCGTCAGCGCCTTGTGAACGGAAAGGCCCGTAGCATAACCCTCACACCACCAATCGCCGCCCTTGCTGCCAATTGTGAACGATGCGCCGCCACTGCGCTGACCTTTGAGGAACTTCTTCCCGCCGTCTGGCGCGATGATCTGGCAACCGCATAACTTTCCGCCGAACATCATCGGCACAATCAGGTTTTCGCCGGATACCAGGCCGTGCATTTCTGGAAAGCCCTTTGCGGCAAGATACGGATGCGGCCCCAGGACCGCGCCGTCTACGATCTGGCGGGCCTTGAGCGCCGCCCGCTCCTGATCTGCCCGCAGCATATCGGATGCCGCCCTGCGGCGATCTGCCACGGCCTGACGGTCAATCTTTACCAGCGGATCGTTTTTGTCCGGATGCCAAATTACCGTCCGCGACATGGTGGCGTGATTAATGATGAACGCGCAGTCGCCCAGGTGCTTGTAAGCGCCGTTCTTCTTGCGGGGCTTGTCCGCCGTCGGCGTTCGGACCCAGCGGTTATATTCGATGCGCCCGATAATCAGGCCGCATGCTTCCGCGATGGCTGTGAAATCGCTCACGCCGTTCTCCGCCGCTTGGCGTTTCGGATATTGCGATGCAGCACCCATTTTCGCACTTCATCGCTAACAAATGGGGCGGGTGTTGTCAGGGGGGGGTTGGCACCGGGGTATTTTTCCTGATATGCAAAAAACGCCCACCCGCTCTTATAACCTTTCTGTGCCGCGTAGGCGAGCAACCCGGCGTAAAAATCGCGGCGTGGCTTGAGGTCAAGCTCTCCCAGGGCCTTCATCTGCCCTGGAACTGCAATAACGCTGCTCTTTCGCTGACGCACATGGCCGCAATGTGAACACACATCCGACTTTGCGGGCCAGATTGCCGAACATTTTGGGCATGTGGCCGCCGCCTTTTCGCTCTTGGTTTTTTCCTTGCGAGACTTCGCGTCCTGATTGGCGGTCAGTTCCCTGACCCCGTTTTCGTAGAAGTCATCCCAGGTTTCTTGAAACCGAAGCCAGTTGCCGGAATGATCCTGGATCACACAAAATCCTTGGCCCTCATGCGGCCTCGCCCCCCGCCCGACCTGCTGGACGAAAGCTGAAAAGCTCTTCTTGAACGCGCGCGTCAAAATGACGTGCTCTACATCCGTCTGATCGAACCCGCGCCCAAGGATGTCGGTCGAAATGAGCATCTGAATTTCGGTGTCCGGCCTGGCGAAATCGGCCAGCACCTCGGCCTTATATTCGTCGGTGTCTTTATAGGAAATCTGGATTGCATTGACCCCGGCTTCCTGGAATCTCTGCACAAGGTCCGCCCCATGCGCAACGCCGCACGAAAAACAGATGGTCTTGCGAAATCCGCCGAAAATCTCATTGGACAACCTGACGTAATCCGAAACCACGTCACCGACAATCTGCTGGCCGCGCTTTTCGAGGTCGTCTTTCTTGAACTCGCCCGCGACAATTTTCAGCCCTTCAACATCAATCTCGTGCGCTACGAACACCTTAAAAGGAAGCAGGTTTCCCTTTTCGACAAGCTCACGCATGGAAATGACGCTGGTTACGGCTGAAAAATGTTTTGGGATCAGCGGATGAAACGGTGTTGCCGTCGCTCCGATGATTCGCGCGTTCGGGCGCGCTTCGATCATTTTAATTATGCTGGCCCGGAGACAAGCGTGCAGTTCGTCGATAAACACTATCTCAAACTCAGGCCAATATTGCATGCGCTCAAGCGTCTGCGCGGATGCAACCTGAACAAGGGCTTGCGGGTCATACCGCCAGTGCTTCGCCATCATCACGCCGTGCTGAATATTCAGACTATCCAGGTGCTTGCTGAACTGTTCAACCAGCACACGGCGCTCGCATATGAACAG
>JAHFHB010000297.1 GCA_023247135.1 Candidatus Omnitrophota bacterium | reverse complement strand
GCATCACACCGAAAAACTGCTCGTAGTTTCCGTGGATGAAGCCTACCTGGACATTACGCATTATCCGTTCGGCAGCCGCAATCCGGTGATGATTGCGCGCCTGATCAAACAGAATATTCACGCGGTCACGCATTTAACGGCTTCTGCCGGCGTGGCGCCCAACATGTTCCTGGCAAAAATTGCTTCGGAGTTCCAGAAACCGGACGGATTGACAGTCGTCACACCGGAGCAGGTCGAAGATTTTCTGCGAGATTTGCCGGTTCGTAAAATTCCGGGCGTCGGGCCCGTCACCGAAGCACGCTTACTGAAGATGGGGATTCTGACGTGCAGCGACTTGCAGAAAGCGGGGCATCTTTATCTGCATGAACGTCTTGGAAAACAGGGGATTTTTTTATACAAGCGCGCGCTGGGGATCGATGAACGTGAGGTCGAATCAGACGGCGAAGCCAAACAATCAAGCACGGAAGAAACGTTTGCGCGCGACGTTCTGGACGTGCGCTTTCTGCAGGCAAGGCTCGAATTGTTTGCCCGCGAACTGTACGAACAATTGCAGGCCGGCGGGCGCATGGGCCGTACGGTTGTTTTGAAACTGAAATATTTCGACTTCGAACAGCTCACGCGCTCGCAGACGCTGAGCCGTTTTCCGCAAAGCCCGGAAGACATTTATAACGCGGCCGAAAGTCTTTTGCTGAAAAAAACACTGGCCGGCAAAAAGCCGGTGCGCCTGATCGGTCTGGGCCTTTCAGGGCTGGGGGAGCTGACGGACGGCCAACCCGCGGCGTCTCAGCTGGAGCTTTTCCGCTGAAAAATCTATTTTTTAACGCCGACTTTCAGGGAGTATGTGTAGGCCAGCTTGACCACGATCATGGCAATGGCGATGTACACCAAGAGCGTCACGGCATTGACGGCGCCGTAGTTGGGCGCGCCGATCATTCCGAAGAGCATCGGGCCTGAAAGGAATGTGTTCACCCGGGAGGCCTTGGCGGCGCGTGTCCGCAGGGCTGTGAGGGCATCGCCAGAAAACTGACCGCTGAGAATTTTCTTCTGCGACGGCCAGATCACGAACCAGACATTGAACCACATGGTCGAACCAAAAAGCATGCCCATCAAAATCCAGACCGCGCGCGCCGTGAGCCCGCTTTCGGTTGAAAAAAGCGACGTAGGCCCAAAGCCCTGTCCCGGGGTGTACATGTACTTGAGGGTGAAAAGAATCCAGCCCATCAGGAAGGTCGACATGGCCGCCCAGCGAAACCACCAAAGGGCCCGCGGCATGAGCTGGGGATTGACCAGCTTTTTTGTCGCATCGTCCAGCGATCCCTGCAGGGGAATATTGACGAAATTGAAGAAATAGAGAAGGCCGATCCAGCAAATGCCGGAAAGGATGTGAAACCAGCGGATAAGCAGGTGAAAGTTGCTGAAAAAATCTTCTAGGGCCATGGATGCCTCCTCTTGGGGTGCGATAAGCCGGCCGTAGAATCCGGCGCTGAAAATTATTTACCGAATTCTATCACGGAAAAATCGAAAGTTAATGTTTTTTTAAGCCGTTAATTTGAACGAGGTTTAAATCGTGGGTTCGAACGTGCGCACCCCTAAACAAAAATCGGGAATGAAATGATTTTTAGACGCATGGCATACGCCGTTTTGCACAGCCGCTGGCCCATGGCCCTGGGGCTGGCTCTGCTTACGATGATTTTTCTCGGGAAAACCCTGCACCTGGGAATTGACCCCTCGATGGATTCGCTTTTCAACAAGTCGTCTCCCGAATACATAAAATACAAAGCGTTCAGTGAAACCTTCGGCAGCGATCAGATGATTGCGCTGGCGATGGAAAATAAAAATCTATTCAGTCCCGCAGAGCTTTTGTTTTTGAAAGAGCTGACCGAAAAAATCGGCAAGATGGCGCAGGTCGAACGCGTTCTCAGCTTGGCCAAGGCCATGGACATTCAACCGCGCTGGGTGGGGGTGAAGATCCGGCCCGTTTTGAGAGATGTCTACAAACATGGGCTTAACCTCGAGGATATCGAGAAAGCCAAGCAGACCATTTTGTCCAACGAACTTTACTTGCACAACCTTGTGTCACCGGACGGGCAGGTGGCCAATGTCCTGATTTACCTGAAGCCTAAAAACGCGCCCGGAACTTCGCAGGGGAGTTTTATCCGTGACCTGAATCTGTACCTGCGCAGTAAAACCACTCCCACGCGCCATTTCTACGTGGCCGGGGCGCCGATTGAACAATATGAATTTATCCGCCTTATCCGCCGCGACCAGTTTATCTTTGTGCCGTGTATCACATTGCTGCTCATCGCGGCGACCTGGCTGATTTACCGGAGTTTTTCCTGTGTGATTCTTTCCATGGGCATTGTGTTCATGACGCTGATTTGGTCCATGGGAACGATTGCGTTTGCGGGGGCGCAGCTCAATCTCGTCACATCGCTTTTGGCACCGGTGATCATGATCGTCGCGACTTCAAACTCGATTCACGTCATGAATCTTTTTTTTGAAATCCGGGCATCCAGCGAAGCTTTTCGCGAGGCGGTGGCGCAAACCATGACGCGTCTGGGAACGCCCTCGCTTTTGGCGCACACGACGTCCGCGTTTGGTTTTTTCTCTTTGGCCGCCAGCGATGTTCCCGCCATCCGCTGGTTCGGAATTTACGCCGGGCTGGGCACTCTGTACTCTTACGTGATTTCCGTGCTGGCCTTGCCGATTTTACTCTCGCTGCTGCCGTTCAGGCCCAAGGCCGAAGGCATGGCCGAGGAGCGCATGCTCACGCGCATCATTGTCAGTTTCGTCGAGCGGATTCAGTTCGGCGGAAAATGGTGGATCCTCGGGTTTACGCTCCTCTTGGGTGTTTTTTCCCTATTCGGCATTCGCCGGATTGAAGTCAATACGGGGCTGGTGCAGCAGCTCCGGCCCAAATCCGCATTAGCGATTGCGACGCGTTTCATCGACTCCCATCTCACCGGCGTTTACAGCCTGGGTTTTATTTTTGAACGCACGGATGGAAAACCTTTGGTGGATTCCGCATCATTGCAAAAGATCGATGATTTCAAAACATACCTGGAAAGCCAGCCCCAGATCGTCAAAGTCAACGGCGTCACCACGGTTCTGAAAAAAATCAACCAGGCGCTCGAAGGCGGGGAGGAAGGCTAC
>JAHFHB010000296.1 GCA_023247135.1 Candidatus Omnitrophota bacterium | reverse complement strand
AAGTTCACAGGCCGTGTCCGGGTTTCGCTCAGCGACTGGCGCCACAACAGCGCCGAACGCGATATCGCCGATGCCTGCAGCGACGGCGATGGCGCATGGCATGACGCAGTACTGCCGCTTTCAACTTTTCGCGATCTGGATCTGGATCAGATTTTTTCAATCGAGTTTGCCATCAAGGCGCGTGCGGCCAAAGAAAACGGCGAGTTGTTTGTCGATGAAATTGCTTTTTTCGGGTTTAACGACGTTGCGTTTGAGAGTCACCGCGACAATTTGGCGGGCTTCCCGAAAACCGTGGTGGATAAACAAGCCGCGCAAAGGATCGCGGGCCTGAAAAACCGCGCATTCCTTAAAGCCATTGCGCGCGATACCTGGAAATATTTTGTCAATGCACGCGAAAAAAATTCGCATCTGGTGGTGGACCACATCCGTCTCGGAGATGCGCCGTTGGCCGCAGATTACACGTCGCCGACCAATATCGCCATGGATGTGCTGGCCACGATTTCAGCGCAGGAACTTGGTTTGATTACGCGCGGCGAGGCGCTCAAACAAGTTACGGATGTGCTGGCGACGCTCAAACAGCTGCGCCGCTACAAAGGGTTTTTTTACAATTTTTACGATGCGCGCAAACTGCAGGTGTCGCGCTCCTACATTTCAACGGTAGACAGCGGCTGGCTGGCCATTGCGCTAGTGCTCGTGCGGCAGGCATATGCGCAAGAACTGGGCGCAGACGCAACGGCGATTTTAAATGGCTTTTCATTTTCAGAACTGCTTGATCCCGAAAATAATCAACTGGTGGTTGGCATCGATGTGCCTGAGCGCAACTTCGGACTTTACCATTACGGCATGCTGGTTTCAGAGGCGCGCGCCACAAGTTTTTATGCCATTGGCAAAGGTGATTTACCCAAAGACCATTGGTGGTTTTTGTATCGCACCCTGCCGGACAGCTGGAAGTGGCAGACCCAGCCGCCGCAAGGGACGCCGAAAAATAACAGCGGCACGACGTACTTTCAAGGGTATTACACCCGCAATGGACAAAAATTTGTGCCGAGCTGGGGCGGTTCGCTTTTTGAGGTGTTGATGCCGACGCTGGTGATCAATGAAAAGAAACTGGCTCCCAAAGGGCTGGGGCGCAATGACAAGATTTTTACGGAGCTGCAGCGCGATTACGCGCTGAAAGAAAAAAAATATCCGGTGTGGGGATTGTCGCCGGCGTCTACCGCCAGCGGCCGCGGCTGGGACTACCAGGAGTTTGGGGCCAAGCCGCTGGGTGCCAAAGGCTACCCCGATCATGGAGTAGTAACGCCGCATGTGTCGTTTCTCGCTCTGGAAGTTCTGCCCAAAGACGCGATCCAGAATTTGCGAGTTCTGCTCAAAACCTATCCGATTTACGGAGAATACGGCTTTTACGATTCGGTGAACGTTAAAAACGGGCGGGTGAACACCCAGTATCTGGCGCTGGATCAAGGCATGAGCCTGGCGGCCATCTGTAATTACCTCCGAAAAGGCGCTCTGCAAAAGTACTTTCAACGCGACCCTGTGTTCAAAGCCGCCGAATCCGTCCTTGATGAAGATTTCTTCAATTAGGGCCGATTTTAGCCAAAAATTCATAATAAGCCCACCTTAAGGCAACCCCACTTAGAAATAGCTGTAATTGGCAAAATCCCCGGGATTCCCGGGAACTTGACAAACTACCGGGAATCCCGGAAGAATTCCGGGGACAAGATACTTAATTCTGAGATTGCTTCGTCAGCCCTTCGGGCTTCCTCGCAATGACGAGTGGACGAGCAATGGAGATCCCCCGCCTGCGGTGGGCAAGCCGGCGGGGTGGGAAGAACCAGAAGATGGATCCCCGCTTTCGCGGGGATGACAGGAGAAAAAGCCGGTAAAAAGAGAACACTGCAGGCTTTGGCTCGTGGGGTGTCCCCTAAGGGGCTAGGAATATCCGCAGAAGCCTAACCTTACGCTTTGACAATGCGTTCTTTAGAGATATAATTCCCATTTACAAGCTACAGGCCGCCTGAGATTACCGACTTTGCGCTTGAAACCGTACGGCAAAAGGAGCTCTCTTCATGATTAAGCAGATGTTGCTCAAAGACAGGATTCTGACGGATAAAGAGCGCAAGAACCTGTCCATTCTCGAAGTCATCCGTAAAAACGGCCCCATTTCCCGCACGGATATTTCCAAGATTACCGAACTCAATATCGTCACAGTCTCCAACTACGTTAATCACTACATTAAAAAAGGCCTTGTGATCGAAGGCGAGCTGGATGAATCCACCGGCGGACGCAAGCCCGTTCTGGTCGAGCTTAATCCGAAGTCCGGTTACATTGTGGGCGTTGGGCTCAACATGATGAGTGTGGTCGGCGTTCTGGTCGATCTCGAAATCAACGTCATCGAAGAATTCAAGCGCGAGCGCATTCCGGAAAACTCCGAAGCCGTGATTGAAAACATGGTGGACCTGGCGGCCGAGATTATTAAAAAAGCCGGGATTGAAAAAGATAAAATCGCAGGCGTCGGCGTGGGCGTGCCGGGCATCATCGATGAGCGCGGCCGCACGATTCGCTGGCCGCAAAGCCTGGGCGAAAAAGACCTTTCGGTTTGCCTTTCGATTAAAGACACGTTTGAAAAGCGCCTGAACATTGCGACCTTTGTTGAAAATGACGCGAACGCGGCGGTGTTGGGCGAAAAATGGCTGGGCTTGGATCGCGACGTGCGCCACATGCTTTACATGTTTTCAGGGGTCGGCTGCGGCATTCTGATCAACGGTGAAATTTACCGTGGTGCCTCAGGCGCGGCGGGTGAGCTTGGCATCAACAGCAACCGCAGTACCCGGGAATACGCCCAGGAGATCGCGACGCAGCTGGGCCGCTGGGAAATGGATTTGGGCATGTTGATTGCGGCGAATGAAGGCATTCAAAAAGGTCAGGCGACGCTTTTACGCGATTATGTCGCGGGCAAAGCCGAGACTCTTAATTTCCGTCATCTGGTGCGTGCGGCCCGCGAGAAAGATGCTTTTACGCTCAAGATCATCGAGCAGGCCGGCCACATGCTGGGCAAGAAGATCGCCTTTTTGGTGAATTTGCTCAATCCGGAAATCGTGGTGATCGGCGGCGGCATCGAAGATTGCGGGGCCCCGCTGCTGGACGCCATCAA
>JAHFHB010000295.1 GCA_023247135.1 Candidatus Omnitrophota bacterium | reverse complement strand
GGAGGCCCGGGCGCGCAGCACAATGCGGCCGCGGCCTTTTTCCTGCATGTTGCGAATTCCCTCGCGGCCCAGAATCAGCCCGCTTGTGGGAAAATCAGGGCCTTTGATGATTTTCCCGATTTCCTTCACGGTAATCGCGGGGTTTTCAATCATGGCCAGAATCGCATTAACCACTTCTTTCATGTTGTGCGGGGGAATATTGGTCGCCATGCCGACGGCGATACCGCTTGATCCGTTGACAAGCAGGTTTGGAATCGCAGAGGGCAGGACCAGCGGTTCTTCCAGCGATTCGTCAAAATTCGGCGTGAAATCGACCGTGTTTTTATCGATATCGTTTAAGAGTTCGGCGCTGACGGCCGCGAGACGGGCCTCGGTGTAACGCATGGCGGCTGCCCGGTCACCATCGACAGAACCAAAATTGCCCTGGCCGTCCACCAGCGGATAACGCAAAGAAAAATCCTGCACCATGCGCACCAGCGTGTCGTACACGGCCGTGTCCCCATGCGGATGATATTTACCCAGCACTTCTCCGACGATACGCGCGGCTTTTTTATAGGGTTTGGAATGGACGAGCCCCAGCTCGCTCATCGCGAAAAGAATGCGCCGGTGCACGGGTTTGAGTCCGTCGCGCACATCAGGCAACGCGCGCCCCACGATGACGGACATGGCGTAATCGATGTAAGACTCTTTCATTTCGTCTTCAATCGGACGCGGCAAAACCCGCTCATTCATCGCATACAGATTTTCTTCGGCCATGGCTTTTCCCCTCGTTATTTCTAAATGTCTAGATTCCTAACAGCACCTGCGCCCATGCTCAGGTGCCGCGCCGCGAATGCCAATGATTCATTCGTCGGCGTTATATGTCCAGATTTCTAACGGCACGTGCATTGCGTTCGATAAAATTCCGGCGCGATTCCACGTTATCACCCATCAGCACCGTAAAAATCTGGTCGGCCGCCACCACGTCATCAAGCTTCACCTGCAGCACCGTTCGCGTGGCCGGATCCATCGTCGTTTCCCAAAGCTGGCTCGGATTCATTTCTCCCAAGCCTTTGTAGCGCTGTAAATTCATGCCCTGCTTGGCCTGCTGCTTGATCAGCACAAGCGCCTGCTTCAAAGACGGCGCGTTCTGGGTTTTCTTTTCATACTGCAGTGTAAACCCGTCGCCCTCAACGCCCAGATATTGGTCAAGACTCAGGCCGAATTTTTCGAGTTTCTTTTTGGCTTTGTCAAATTCGCGGGCCTCGAGAATTTCCGTGACCTCATAGGGCTCGATCAAAACCGGGGCTTCTTCGACTTCTTCTATTTCTTCCCCGTCTTTGGTCTTGGCTTTTTTCTTGGGGGTTTTTTCCGTCTCTTCTTCGCTTTCCACGATTTTAGGCGCGAGCTTGGCGTATTTTTTCTTGGCTTTCTCAAGCTCTTCGTCGGTAGCAAAAAACAGCTCGGTGTTTTCCTCGATGACGCGCATAAAATACTGCGGGAAGGCCTTGAGCTTCGCGCTTTCAGCCAGGTAGTTTTCCAGCGACAGCGCTTTGTGGCTGAGCGTATTCTCAAGCGATTCGATGCCTTGCAAAAGCTTGACAAATTCGGCCAGCTTTTTTTCCGTAAAGGTTTCTTTGTTTTTTGCGGCTTTGAGCGTGGCCCCTTCACAGCCGAATTCGATTAAAATTTCATTCATCTCGTCTTCGGTCTGCACATAGCGTTCGCTTTTCCCGCGCTTGAGTTTGTAAAGCGGCGGCTGAGCAATGTACACATGCCCCGCCTCCACCAGCTTGCGCATTTGGCGGTAGAAGAACGTCAAAAGCAGGGTGCGGATATGACTGCCGTCCACGTCGGCGTCGCACATCAGAATCACTTTGTGATAGCGCAGTTTTTCAAGATTGAATTCGTTTTCGACGCCCGCGCCGAGCGCCGTGATGATGGTCCGGATTTCCTCGTTAGACAACACCTTGTCGATGCGCGCCTTTTCGACGTTGATGATCTTACCGCGCAGCGGCAGGATCGCTTGAAAGCGCCGGTCGCGCCCCTGCTTGGCGGAGCCGCCGGCGGAATCGCCCTCGACCAGATAAATTTCGCACGATGCGGCGTCGCGCTCCGAGCAATCCGCCAGCTTACCCGGCAACGACGCAGAATCGAGCGCGCCTTTGCGCCGCGTGAGCTCGCGCGCTTTGCGCGCCGCTTCGCGCGCCCGGTAAGCCAGTGTGGCTTTCTCGATGATTTTGTTGGCAATCGGCGGATTTTCCTCGAAAAACTGCGCGATGCCTTCATAAATAACGGAGTAAACCAGCCCTTCGATTTCCCCGTTGCCCAGCTTGGTTTTGGTCTGGCCTTCAAATTGCGGCTGGGGCACTTTCACGCTGATGACCGCGACCAACCCTTCAGATAAGTCGTTGCCCGTGAGCGCGCCTTCAACGTCCTTGAGTAAATTCTTGCTTTTCGCGTAGCTGTTGCAGGCGCGCGTCAGCGCCGTTCGAAAGCCGCTCAAATGCGTGCCGCCCTCGATCGTATTGATGTTGTTGGCAAACGAAAACACGTCTTCGCCGTAGCTGTCGTTGTATTGCAGTGCCGCCTCGACCTCCACATTGTCTTTGGTTTTTTCAACGCAAAAAATTTTGCGCTGGATCGGCGTTTTGTTGCGGTTTAAATATTGGATAAACTCGGAGATGCCGCCCTTGTACAAAAAGATGTGCTCGCGCGTACCCTTTTCAACGCGTTCGTCGCTGATTTTGATCCGGATGCCCTTGTTGAGAAACGCGAGTTCGCGCAAGCGGTTCGAAAGCGTATCGAAGCTGAACTCCACCGTGTCGAAAATACTTTTGTCCGGCATAAACGTCACGGTTGTGCCGGTTTTTGTGGATTTTCCCGACGCCGTGACTTTGGTGGCGGGAACGCCTTTCTCATACCCTTGGTGATAGATTTTTCCGTCGCGGCGCACTTCCACATCACAGCGCGAAGAAAGCGCGTTCGTTACGGACACACCCACGCCGTGCAGCCCGCCGGAAACGCGGTAGGCCTTATTGTCGAACTTGCCGCCTGCGTGCAATGTCGTCATGACGACTTCAAGCGCTGATTTTTTTTGGGTTTTATGGGTGTCGACCGGAATGCCGCGTCCATCGTCACTGACTTTGACGCTGCCGTCAGACTGAATCAACACCT
>JAHFHB010000033.1 GCA_023247135.1 Candidatus Omnitrophota bacterium | reverse complement strand
TTTAACCATTTCTGGAGCTCCGGGATAATCGGGAGCCATTTAAAAAGCCGGAGTCCTTTTGGATTCCGGCTTTTTAATTTGATATAATGCAAGCCCAATGAAAAAGCCTAAACTCTATGTGATTGCTGGCCCTAACGGTTCTGGCAAAACGACTTTCGCTGAAAAATTCCTGCCAAATTATGCAGGGTGTTTTGAGTTTGTGAATGCAGACCTCATTGCAAAAGGATTATCGCCCTTTGGTCCTTCAAGGTTTGCTATTAAAGCAGGCAGGAGTTAAAAATGGCATCTAAAGAAAGCATTCCTCAGAAAGCGCGCCGTGCACTCAAAGCGGCTGTCAAAGACCTTGTGAAGGAAAGACGTGCGAACAATGACAAAGTCGTGATTTGGAAAAACGGTCAGGTCGCGCGAATTTCAGCCAAAAAAGTCTGACAATCTTCTGCCGTCAGCCAGTTGCGAAACTCGTACAAGCGGGGGAGCCATTCAGGTCGAGAGAGCCCTTCGGCGTAAAAGCTGAAGGGCTTTCTCCATTTAGGGGCTGGAGTTACGGGATCCGCAAAGATCATCGTTCAATAACAATGATCAATCTTAAGACTTTGCGGTGGTGTGTGGGACTTGTGCAAAGCGGATTCCAGATGCGGCATGGTCTGCATGCAGGTAGAAATCCGTGACTCACAACAGGCTGCGGTTGCCGCTTGTGGCATTGAAGATGTTCTTCGACCAGATATGAGAATGAGGGATGATGACCTCGGTGTCATCTGCGGTGAGGATTCTTGTGGCCCGGGCCCGGATGGATTTAACTTCACCATACGCACCGTCAACCTCGATCCATCGCCGGGTTGATAAGTATTCTCCAGAACGCTCACCCATCTGGCCACGAAATTGCTTCCATAATCTTTCAGCGTGTAGGCCAGAGCCAAGCCCAAGCTAGCAACCACTAAACGATCTAAAACCCGGGAAACTTGATAAATGACAGAGAAAAGTTTGCCGTCTTGCTGAGAATTTATTTCATTAATAAAGCGTTGTGCCGATATCATCTTACACCTCTAAGGACTAAAAAATTATGGGCAGAAACATTTTAATAAAAATTGCGGAGACGGCCTATTTGGCAGTGCGTAAATGGGTTGATCCGCATGCGTCCTAAACGCCTCGAAATCGCCGCCCTTCTCTTACTTGCAATTCTTTTCTTTTCTAAAAACATTCCTTCCGTTTTTGCATTGGGCGATGATTTGACTGTGATTGAGGCAACCACTCAGATTGAAGAAGAGGAGGCCAAAGTCGAGGGGGAAGAGGTGATTCTGCAGCAAGAAAAAGAAGCAGAAACGCAGGCGGCTGGCTCCATTGATTCAACAATCCCCTTTGACGGCACTTCTCTTTCCGATAGCCTCGCCGATGAAGAGCCGACTGTCACAACCTCTGAAACTACGACAAGCACAACAACTGAATTGAACACCCAAATCACGACGGAAGACGGAACGAGTGCGACAATCGAGGCAGAGGTGAATACGGGCTCTACCACGGAGGCTGGTACTGGCGAAACCACTGCCGAAGTTGAAAGCGGCACTGAAACCACCGTTGAAATCGGGACTGAGCTTACGACTGAAGAGACTACTGGAACGGTTGAGACTGACACAGAAACGACGGTGGACACGGAGACGACTGTCGAGGCAGAGGTTGTCACCGGAACGACAGAGGGTGAGACCGGCGTTGAAATCGAGGCAGAGGTGAATACGGGCTCTACCACGGAGACTGGCACTGGCGAAACCACTGCCGAAGTTGAAAGCGGCACTGAAACCACCGTTGAAATTGGGACTGAGCTCACGACTGAAGGGACTACCGGCACTGTCGAGACCGGTGGAAACGGTACAGAAACGACAGCAGGTCCCTCTGGAACAGTTTCAGCACCCACTTTGGCGAAAGCTCAAAAGGGAAGCCCTGAAAAATTAATCCAGTATCAAAAACCCAAACGGGCTCGAACAGTGATCGAAAAAAAATCGGATCAGCTTTTTAAGAGTATTGAAAAAAAGGATTCTGAAGCGAATGAATAAAGGACTGCTTTATCCAAAGAAAGGGATGTTTTTCGCAGGCCTTTTTATCCTCCTAGTTTCTTTTTCTCTGCCCCTCAAAGCCCAACTAACTTCCGAGCAAGTTGAAACGATCAAACTTGAAAAACGCCAGGAATCGAAAAATATCCAGCGAATCACGAGCGGGCTTGATCAAAAACTCCGCCAAACTCCGGCCAAGGCATTGATTGAAAAACTGGACTTTAATTATGCGGCGAACGAAGGATTTGATTCGAATGTTCCGCTCAAGCCGTCTTCGTATAAAGGAAGTTTCTACACCGAACAAGAAATGACAGTTGCCTACACCGACAGGATAAAAAAGAATTTTATTTACCGGTTGAGTTACGATCTTTGGCACATCAATTATTACAATACGGCCAATCGCAATATCCTCGACCAGGATTTTAAGGCCGAGACAGCGCTCCGGCTGGTCCCCAAAAAACTTTTTTTGGAAGTGAACTATCGGTATGAAATTTTCAGGCGTCAGCACACGCCGATTGCGGATTACAATGAAAACGAGGTCAAACTCGGACTCAAACATTATTTGATCAAAGACAAGCTTTACCACAAACCGTCCTGGATTTTCCACCACCGCGGCTATGATAAATTTAAAGTAAGAGATGCGGGAGGCAATCCCGGTTCAAGAAACCGCAGTGACAACCTCCATGCGGTCGATTATGAAGTGGGAGTCTATTTTTTTCACCACGTTTTGATCCGTGTTCATAATCAATTCGGCCGGATCGAGTCCAATGACGGTTTCAAGGATTTCTTCGATGATTCCTATTACAGCGTTACTCCCAATATTGCCTGGCACATCACGCCCAAATGGCTTTTTGCGGGAGGATTTCACTACCAAAGAAACGTTTATGATGGACGCGACATCAACGGGTTTCCTTCGGAGCGGGAAAATCTTTATTCCTTTTTTGGCGGGCTTTATTATCAAATCAATAAACACTTTACTTGGAATGTGAGCTGTAACCAAATCAAGAATGGCAGCAATATCCCGGATTTCGAATATGATGACGCCTGGTTTTCAACCGGAATTCATGTGAAATTTTAACCTAAAACGAACAAGGAGAATTATGATGAGAAATTTGAAAACAAGTCTTTCTTGGATTGCCATTTTAATGGTGCTGGCTTTTGGCAGTATGGCCTGCCGCGAACATGAGATCCGGTTACATAAAACTCCGAAAATTCAAAAGGTTTTGAATAATCGTAAAGCCCGGGCACATGAACTGCAGGCGCTCAAAGCAAAAGGCTTGATCGGAGAAAACAACAAAGGATTTATCACAATTCTGAAGTCTTCGTCTATTCAAACCAAAGAAAAAATCTTGGTGGAAGCGGAAAATCACGACCGGAAATTTATTTATAACACGGTGGTTGCGCAAAATCACCTGGGAGACAAGGGGCTTGTGAAAGTTGAAGATGACTTTGCAAAAACCCACAGCGGCCGGGTAAAAAAAGGAGATTTTATTCAAACACCTTCCGGCAAGTGGATCCAGAAGTAATATGCAAAATATTTTAAAAAATCTGTTCTGGCGCGACGTGCTTCTTATTTTATGCGTGCTGGTTCTTGCAAAGCTGATCACGCTTTTCGTTCAAGGATTCATGCGCTGGCTGGCGGAAAAAATCCCTCCCCGCTTGCGCCTTCCTGTTTTACGAATAGTTCCTTTTGTCCGTCTTTTGATCGGGATTGGCGCGGTAGCGGTCATTGTGCCGATTCTCGTGGAACCGACTTTCCGAAATATTGCGACTGTGGCTGCTAGCTTGGGCTTGGCTCTGGCCTACACGCTGAAAGATTATGGAAGCAGTTTTGTGGCCGGATGGGTGAGTGTTCTGGAGAATGTGTATCAACCCGGTGACTGGATCGAAGTAGACGGTACTTACGGAGAAGTCAAATCCATCCGGGCCCGGGCGACGCGCATCGTCACCGCGGATGATAATGAGATCACCATTCCGCATTCCCATCTTTGGTCGAAGAGCATTTCTAATGCAAGCAGCGGAAATCGCCATTTATTATGCGTCACCGATTTTTATTTGCATCCGGATCATGACGCGCTGGCTGCGCGCAATCTCCTGACGGAAATAGCAAAAGCATGCCCTTACCGCGAACCCGAATCGCCGGTGGTTGTCATCGTTCTCGGAAAACCCTGGGGTACGCACTACCGTGTGAAGGCTTGTGTCCACGAAAGCCGCGAACAATTTCTGCTGATGAGCGACATTATGGTCCGGGGCACAATGGCGATCCGTTCCCTTGGTATTCGTTTTGCTCAGGCTCCTTATGCCGAAACACAACGCTAGTAATCATATGAAAAATCCGCCATCATATGAGGTGCAATACCCCTTGATCGAACCCGCAGACTGAGGCAATATATCTAGGAGGCTCCAATATGCGAAACAGCCGATGGATACCCATTCTTTCCGCAATTTTTCTTTTCACCTGCCCAAAAATTTACGCACAAACTCCGGCCGAAATAGAAATTATTTCTGACGCCTCCGGGAGTATGAATGACCAAGGATGGGTGGCACGACCAAGCTGGCGGCAGTCAAGAAGACCATCATTTTAATCAGCGACGGCGAAGAAACCAGCGGCATGTCGTATTGCACGCTTCCCGAAGTGGCGGCCTACGGCGATACCGAGGGGAATTAATGATGAGCCGAAGCCATCTGGCGAACCGAACAAAAATCCCTGGATAAGGGCGTCCAGAACTGGAACAATCAGCTTGCGGCAGGGCAGGGGCCGGCGGCCGATGCTGCCAAAAAAGCCGCTGCTCGGGATGCTGCCAACTCAGCCAAGCGTTAAAATAGAAGAGGTCCCGGTACCCTTCGGGTAAAAGTTTTGTTTAAAATGGTGATCGTTAACGACAAGATGCAGAAAAATTACCGCTATCGGTTGACAGAGCCGGCTGGAAAAAATTTCGACCCGCGATTTAAACCGGAGCTTACCCCGAAAGAAATGCTTAGGCTCGGCATCTTTGGCGGCAAATATATGACGGACTGCAAAAAAGAATTTCCTGCCGAGTGGTTCAAGGAAGCCAAGCTTTGCTCCGAAGGACATGACCCTGAAATTAATTTTTTTGGAGTGAACGCCAGCCAGCCGTTATCTGCATGGAGAAGAAAAAGATGGATTCATCCCGACGATCCGCGCGGATGGTTCCAATGGTATTGCCGCTATTACTCGGGGCGAAGGTTCCCCTCAGAAGATGAGCGCCAGATCAAGAGGTGGTTCGCTATCCGGCGCCATGTGGCGCAGCTTCAGAAAAATTGTATTCGAGGAGATTGGGACTGCCGGAAGCGGCAGCGGCAAGCCCTGCTTCACTGGGCCTACGATAGCCGGAAGATGTAAAGAGAAAGGGCCATTCTGCCTACGTCTGTGATTGGCCCGTTAGAACAGGTACTTGACGGCGTTTTCGGCCCAGGACAGCACCGGCGCCTGGAAAATTCCGGCGGCAAGAATGCCGGCACTGAGAAGCGTGAGCATCGCGCGTGTCGCAAGGCAGACGGAAATGGAATCTTCGCGGGGACTTTCATCGAAGTACATGACGCGCACGATGTTCAGGTAATAGTAAAGCGAAACTGCTACAGCCATCACGCCAATGAATGCCAGCCAGTTGAGATTAGCCTGCACGGCGGCCAGAAGCACGAGAAATTTTCCGGAGAATCCCGCCAGAGGCGGCACGCCCGCCGAGGAGAGCAGCGCTAAAAACATCACGCCGGCTAAAAAGGGAGAGCGTTTGCCCAGGCCGCGATAGGCTTCGATTTTATCGCTTTTCAAATAGGGCTCCGCGGCGCAAATACCGCCGAACAGCGCTAGCGTGGTCAAGGCGTAGGCCGCGAGGTAGTAAAGCAGGGCCGAGAGACCGGATTTGCCGCCCACGCTGAGTGCGATCAAGAGATAACCGGCGTGCCCGATGCTGGAATATCCCATCAGCCGCTTGAGGCGTGTCTGAACAAGCGCGCCAAAGTTACCGTAAAGCAGGGTCAAGAGTGCAACGGCAGGAAAAACCAGGAGCCATTTTTTTTCGAGGGCGGGGAAAACGGTCCAAAGAATCCGGAGCAAAGCTGCAAAGCCCGCGGATTTGGAAGCGACCGAAAGAAACGCTACGACCGGAGTCGGCGCGCCCTCATAAACATCCGGCACCCAGAGCTGGAAAGGAAAAGCCGCGACTTTGAAAAACAGGCCGGCGAGAACCATGCAGGCAGCGGCGATAAGGATGCCGTGCTGCGGCGCAGCGGTGAAGGCCTGGCGCACGGCGGGAAACGCAGTGGAACCCGCAACCGCATAAATGAGGCTGATGCCGTAAACTAAAATGGCGGAGGCCAGCGAGCCGAGAATGAAATATTTCATGCCGGACTCAATCGACCCAGAATCTTTTTTAAGATACGCCGTGAGAATGTAAAAAGACAGCGTGACGGTTTCGAGCCCCAGAAAAAAAACCAGAAAATCATTGCTTGAGACGAGCAGGAAAAATCCGGCAAGGGCAATCCAGAGTACCAGATAAAATTCATGCGTTTTCTCGGGCCGTGCTCTGAAGAAACTGCGGCTCATCTGGATCACAGCCGCCAGCGCGCCGGTAAAGAGCAGTTTGAAAAATGTGCCGAAAGGATCGACGATCACCGTGCCGTTAAACACGGAACCTGTTTGGCCCGACGTAGCCATGAGGGCTAGAGCCACACTGGCCAGACCACCGAACAGGATGATATTGCGCACGCGCTTGTACAGAATCTCATTGTCGACTAAAAGCAGTTCAAAGACCGTAAGAATGATCAGGATGCCGAGCACGATCCATTCAGGCATTAAAAGCGCGAGGTTCATGACAGAAGGGCCCCCACCGCGGGTTCAATCACGCGTAACAAAACGTGCGGCCAGATTCCGGCAATAAGCAGGGCGCCGAGCAAGAGAATGAAAGGGAAGCGTTCGGCGAACCCTTGAGCGTCTTTGAGATGTGCCCAGCGCGGATTGGGTTTGCCGTAGCAAACCTCCCTTACGGCCCGCAGAAGATAAATGGCGGTAATGAGTACGCCAAAAACAGCGGCGATGACCACGGCCGGAAACTGGCGCCAGGCCCCGATGAAAACCAGAAGTTCGGAAACAAAGTTAGAAAAACCGGGGAGCCCGAGCGAAGCCAGGCAGGCCAGGATCAGGCTGAGTGCCACAAACGGCATGCTTTTGGCCAGGCCGCCGAAATCGTGCAAGTTGCGCACATGTGTGTGCTCATAAAGGAAACCAATCGCTGCAAACGCGCACGCAGCCATGACGCCATGGGAGAACATCAAGAGAACCGTGCCGGAGAGACTGACGGAATTCATGGCTGCGATGCCGAGCAGGACATAGCCCATGTGGCTTACGGACGAAAAACCGACCATGTATTTCATGTCGCTCTGGCGGATGGCGGCAAGGCCCGCATACACGATGCCGATGCCGGCGAGGACTGAGAGCCAGGGGGCGGCATGTTTGACGCCTTCCGGCAGAAAAGTGACCGCAACGCGCAGAATCAGGTAAGGCCCCATTTTCTTGAGCACGCCGGCATGCAGCATACTCACGGCGGTAGGCGCAGCGGCATAACCGATGGGCGACCAGCTGTGAACGGGCCAAAGCGACGCAATTACGCCGAAGCCGACGATGAGCATGGGCGCGACAAAATGCTGAAAGCCGATTGAAAAGCCGCCGCGGGCTTTCAGCACTTGAGCGAGTTGAACAAGATCAAACGAGTGTATTCCGGCTTCACGATAAAAAAGCAATAGTCCAAAAAAAGCCAATACAGCGCCGGTGGTGATGAAGAGCGTTAGCTTCATGGCGCCGTATTCTTTATTCTTGCTGCCCCAGATTCCAATCATGGGGAAAAGCGGAATGAGCGTCATTTCAAAAAAAACATACAGAAAGAAAAGATCTAGCGAGGTAAAGACGCCGTAAATGCCGCCGGTGAGGATTAAATAATAAAACAAATATTCTTTTAGCCGTTCCTTGGGAGCGCAGGCTACAAAGGCGCCGGCGAGTGAGACAAGCGCGTGCAGGAGGCAGAGGGTGAGGTTGATCCCGTCAAAACCTGATTTATACTGAATGCCGAAGGCCGGCAGCCAGGGGCGCGCGGTCACAAATTGAAATCCGCCCTCAGGCTTGAAATTCAGAAAATAAATAAAAACAGATACCGAGCAAAGGCTGCAGGCTGTGAGCGTGATGGTTTTCAGAAAGCGTTCATTTTTCGCGGATGAAAATAACACGACAAGTGCCGCGGCGAGTGGAATCCAGGGCAAAAAGGCAATCATCCGAGCCTCCCTGAAACAAAAAGATAAATCAAAAGACCCAGGCCGGCTGTGAAGACCAGCGCATAAAACTGTACGACGCCTGTTTGTAATTTGCGCGCGGTACTGCCGGCGCCGCGCGCCAAACGAGCGATCCCATTTGCTCCGATTTCAACCACGACGATTTTTTCAAAAAGATCGCAGAAGGAAGCGACACGTTCCTGCACGTTTTGAATCAACCAGTCGTAAGCGTCGTCAAAGAAAAACTTCCGTTCGAGCAGGATTCGCGGCACGGCCATAAACCCTGTTGAAACACGGCTTTCATCATGATTGCGAAAGAGCAGAATGCCCAGCAGAAAACCTGCGCCGGCGAGACTGAGCGAGAGAATTAAAAGAAAGGACCCGCCGTCCTGATGCCCGTGGGCTTCGGGCAAGAGATCGCGAATGGGCAAGAATCCGCCGATGAGCGCCAGGACACCGAGCACGGCCAGCGGCAGAAGCATGCGCCAGTCCGGCTCGTGCGGTTCATGCAGTTCGTGAGGGTCCTCGTGCTGAAGCGTATGAATGGTGCCGGGCAGGAAAATGGCGCCCGAAAGACGGCCCATGTAAAAGGCGGTTAAAAAAACGACCGTGGCCGCACAGATGAACATCAGCTGCGGCCCGCTTTGGGCGGCGGTAAGGATTTCTTCCTTGCTGAAAAAACCACTGGTGGGGGGAATACCCATGAGCGCCAGCGTGCCGGCGATAAACGTCAGGCTGGTGACCGGCATCTTTTTAAAGAGGGCCAGGAATTTTTTCTGGCCGTAAGCACCCATGTCCCAAATACTCTGCGTATGCAAGGCATGAATGAAACTGCCGGCGCCGAGGAAAAGCAGGGCTTTGAAAAAAGCATGCGTCGTGAGATGAAACATGCCCGCTTCGACATGGCCCCGGCCGATGGCCATGACCATGTAGCCGAGCTGGCTGAGCGTGGAGTAAGCCAGAATTTTTTTGATATCGCTTTGCACCACGGCAATGAGCGCGGCCAAAAGGGAAGTGACGGTGCCGGTCCAGGCGATGATATGGAGCGTCGTCGGGCTGAGTTCGAGCAAAAAGAAAATACGCGCGAGCAGGAAAACACCGGCCGCGACCATGGTGGCCGCATGAATCAGGGCGCTGACCGGCGTGGGGCCTTCCATGGCATCCGGCAGCCACACATGCAAAGGCACTTGGGCGGATTTCCCCACAGCTCCCATGAAAAGGCCCAGGCCGATCAGAGTCATGCTCAAAGCGGGGATGGCTGTCAGGCCCGGATGCGCTTTCAGTGCCATGAAATTAAACGTGCCGGAATTCTGCGCGGCCAAATGGCCCCAGAGCAAAAGGATGCCGAACATCATGCCGACATCGCCGACGCGTGTGGTGAGAAAAGCTTTTTTGCCGGCCAGGGAGGCTTCGGGTTTTTGATACCAGAATCCGATCAGCAGGTAAGAGCTCAGGCCCACGAGTTCCCAGAAGATGAAGGTTTGAATGAGGTTGTTGGAGAAAACAATGCCGAGCATGGAGAATGCAAACAGCGACAAGCTGGCAAAAAAGCGTGAATAGCTTTCATCGCCGTGCATGTAGGTCATGGAATAAAGGAAGATCAGCGTGCCGATGCCGGTCACAACCAGCAGCATCAGGTAGCTAAGACCGTCCAGCAGAATACCGAACTCGATGGTGAGTCCTTTGAGCCCGATCCAGATGACGCTGGTTTCCACAGGCAAAGCGTGTTTATGCTGAAGGTCGAGAATCTGCGGCGCCAGTGCAAGCGCCATCAGAAAACAGCTGAACATGCCGGCCGTCGCCAGGCGCGCCGCTGCGTGGGGCTTCTTCAAAAGAAAGCCGCAAATGAGCGCGGCAATCAGAATCGGAATCGCAAAAATTAAACCGGCAATGGTGAGCATGTCACCCTTTCAGTTCTTTAATCTCGTGCGTATCGACGGAATTTTTCTGCCGGAAAAGCAAGACGGCAATCGCCAGGCCGATCGTGACTTCCGCCGCGGCAACCACCATCACAAAAAAAGCGCTGAGCTGGCCGTCCAGCCGGCCATGCATGGCCGAGCCGGCGATTAAATTCAAGTTGGCGGCATTCAGCATGAGTTCAATCGAAAGGAGAATTAGCAGGATGTTGCGCCGGATCAAAACGCCCAGAATCCCAATCGAGAAAAGGGTAACGCTCAAAATCAGGTAATGGGTTGCGGGAATCATGCTGCGTCCTTTTTGGCGAGCGCAATCGCGGCGAACACGCCGAGCAAAATCAGAAGCGATGTCCACTCGAAGGGTAAAAGATATTGGCTGAAAAGCAGGGTTCCGATATTTTCCGCGGTACCATCGACGGATTTGAGAGCCTGAAAAGCAGAACCGCGGATCAGGGCGATCAGTCCGCCGGCGAGTAAAATACTCACAAGTCCGGCGGGCAAAAGGTAAATAATGTTGAAGCGCTGATGCAGTGCGATTTCGCGGGCGCCCGCGCCTTGCAGCATGATCACAAAAAGGAATAGAACTAGCACGGCGCCGGCATAAACGATCAGGTGTGCCATGGCCACAAAATAGGCGCCGAGCAGGGTAAAATGCACGGCCAGTGCAAACATGGTGACCACCAGGCAGAGCAGGGCGCGCGCGGGGCGGGGGTGAAAAACAACGCCCAGGGCGCTGAGGACGGCGACCGCTGCAAAAAAATAGAAGAGAAGCGCCTGGCTCATACCGTTTGAGGCTGAGCAGCCTGAAAGGTTTGAGTCAGCAGAACGGCCTGGTTGTGTGAGACGGTGAAAAAACCGGCGCCTACGTTAAAACTTTTTTCAGAGCCGTCTTTTTCACGTACTTCGCAAATGCCGCCTGCCGCCGCCGTGATGTAAGGTGCGTGGTTGGCAAGAATGCCGACGGAGCCCCCGGGGACGGGCACGCGGGCATGCACGACTTCCCCGCTGTACTCGTGTCCCTGCGGAGTCGTGATTTGTATGCGGAAGTACGGCTGCATGCTTATCCTTTGGCCTTCATTTTTTCATGGGCCTCGACGACGTCTTCGATGCCGCCGGCCATGTAAAAGCACTGCTCAGGAATATGATCGAATTCTCCCGCCGCGACACGGCGAAAACTCGAAATCGTTTCTTTCAACGTCACGTATTTCCCCTTAAGCCCTGTGAACGCCTCAGCGACCGAAAACGGCTGCGACAGAAAGCGCTCGATTTTACGGGCGCGCGCGACCAGCTGGCGGTCCTCTTCGGAAAGTTCGTTGATACCCAAAATCGCGATGATGTCTTTCAAGTCCTTGTAGCGCTGCAAAATACGCTGCACTTCGCGGGCGGTTTTGTAATGCTCTTCGCCGACGACGCGCGGATCGAGCATGCGCGACGTGGAGCCCAGCGGATCGACGGCCGGGTAAATGCCGAGCTCGGCGATTTGAC
>JAHFHB010000294.1 GCA_023247135.1 Candidatus Omnitrophota bacterium | reverse complement strand
GTTGAGATTTTCTTGCCGCGCAGATCCTTCACGCTTTTAAATGGTGAATCGTTGTGCACGGCCAGTACCCAGCGAACGGGATTGCTTGAAACCTTGGAGTACTTCAGATGGCAGAGTTCTTCGACGGAGGAATTATTTTCGACGATCCAGTCGTGGCCGGTTAGACCGCAATCCACCACCCCGTCTTCGATGTAACGGGACATTTCCTGCGGCCGGAAAAGCACGATCTCGAGCTCTTGATCGTCCACGGAAGGGAAATAAGAGCGGGAGTTTACATTAATATTAAAGCCGGCGCGCTTAAACAGGGCCACAGTGGCTTCCTGCAGGCTGCCTTTGGGCAGTGCGATTTTGAGAGTGCTCATAGGGGCCGAATTGTATCTTTTTGCTTGTGGGGTGTCAATGCCAGCCTTATACTTCGCAGTCTATGCTTGGCTCTGGCCTCGAAAACCTGCTCGCGTTTGCGAGCGCTGCGCTCGGCGCTCTTTTGGCCACGCGTTTTCACTTTTCCCACCGGCAGCTTTGCGCCCTGATCAGTTTTGCCGCCGGAACCCTCTTTGGCGCGGCCGTTTTCCACATCATCCCTGAAGGGCTCAAATATTTCAGCGTGATCGCAACCGCGCTGGCGCTGGGTTCGGGATACGGGCTGTTTTATTTGGTCAGCCGCTACGTTTCGCATGTCTGCCCGGCCTGTTCAGCGTCGCATTTTGAGGAGCACGAGAAAGAAACACACCGGGATGCCTCGCTCTATCTCCTGGCCGGAGCGCTCACCTTGCACTGCATCATCGACGGGCTCGCCATTGCGCTGGGTGAGCCGGAAAAAAATTCCCTGCCGATTTTTGCGACGGTACTCATCCACAAATTTCCCGAGGGTTTTGCGCTGTGCGCGCTGCTTATTCACGGCGGGCAGACAAAACGGCGTGCGGTCTGGCTGTCGATCGCGCTTGAAAGCGCCACGCTTGCGGGCTGGTTGATCGGCGTGGTTTTACTCAAACGTTTTCAGGACGCGCCCTGGCTGGATCTATTCCTGATTCATACGGGCGGCGGGTTTATCTTTCTGGCGCTGCACGCTCTCATCAACGAATCCCGCAAACACTCCCCCGTACTGCCAGCCGCCGCCTTCATTGCCGGCGCCGTGCTGATTGCGTTCATTCACTAGAAGCGGCTTTATGGGTGAGAGTTGTAGGGTACAGGCATGCCTGTACCCTGCCTTCTTGCACATTACTTTCCAGCCGTTAATCTTAACCCAGGATTGGCAGCGAGATTCAGGGCCGCGGGGCGGCGATTGCGCAGTTCAAAGCCGCGGCGGGCAATCATGGCAGCGTTGTCGCCGGTCAAAGGCAGCGGCGCCATCCAAAGGCGCAGACCCGCTTTCGAAGTTTCTTCGGCCATGCGCTTACGCAGATACGAGTTGGCGCTCACCCCGCCGCCGACGGCAATATCCCTGACATTGAGATAGCTCATGGCATCCAGCGCTTTTTCCACCAGCCAACCGATGGCACTGCGCTGAAAACTGGCGGCGATGTCACGAATGTATTTTTGTTCGTCTGCGTCAGTGCGGCCCGGCCGCGCGCGCTCTTTTTGCGCGTGATAAAGCACCGCCGTTTTGATGCCGCTATAACTAAAGCCGAAACGTTTTTTTTGTTTGGGCCGGGTGAATAAAACCGCTTTCGGATTCCCCTGCTGGGCCAATTTGTCAAGAATCGGCCCGCCCGGAAAACCCAGCCCGAGAATTTTCGCGACCTTGTCGTAGGCCTCGCCCACCGCGTCATCCACCGTTTCTCCGAGAATACGGACCTTGCCGGCGCGGTGATGCGTGATCATCGTGTGCCCGCCCGAAACAAGCATGCCGGCAAACTCGCGGGGTTGTTTAACTGTGGGATTATCCGGCGTCATGAAGCAGGCGGAAAGATGCGCTTCCAGATGATTGACGGGAATCAGCGGGATTCCCAGGCGCCAGCTGAGGGACTTCGCGTAGCTTACGCCCACCAGAAGCGAGCCCATGAGACCGGGTCCCGCCGTGACCGCAATGTGATCGATGTCTTTCAAACGCACTCCAGCCTGTTCAAGAGCCTGCTCCAAAACAAAATCAATTTGCTCAAGGGAGTGCCGCGAGGCGATCTCGGGCACGACGCCGCCGAAAGGCCGGTGTTTGAACAGGCTGGATGAAATGATGTTGGAACGGATTTTGACGCCGTTCTCAAGAATGGCGCAGGAGGTTTCATCGCAGGAAGTTTCAATGCCAAGGGTGAACATACGATCACACGTCATTGCGAGGAGCGTTTTTTGCGACGAAGCAATCTCAGTGAAAAAACCCTTAGATTGCTTCGCCTCGTCCTGCCTTCGGCAGGCGGGCTCGCAATGACGATGCATCTTCTAGCATCGCTCTGCGGTATCGGTGCACGAGCACCGATGCTCGCAATGACAAAAAGGGAGTTTTTCATGATTTTAGCTTTTCCTGTAAAAGTTTATTCACGATCTGCGGATTGGCCTTGCCCTGGGTCTCTTTCATCACCTGCCCCACCAGAAACCCGAGCGCCTGCTGTTTGCCGGTCTTGAAATCCTGCACCGACTTGGGGTTGGCGGCAATGGCTTTATCAATCGCCTGCTCGATCAGCCCGGTGTCAGTGACTTGAACCAAACCTTTTTCAGCGACAATCGTTTGCGCGGATTTGCCGGTTTCGAACATTTCCGGCAAAACGTCTTTGGCGATTTTTCCGTTGATAGTGCCATCCTCGATGAGACGGATCAATCCGGCCAGGGCCTGCGGCGTCACGGGAGAATGCTCGATCGCTGTTTTTTTATGATTCAACAGGGCCAGCAGTTCGGATTGAATCCAGTTGCTCGCAAGCTTGGCATTCACTTTTTCTTTTTCGCAGGCTTCAAAATAATCCGCCAGCTTTTTTTCCTGACAAAGAGTGTAGGCATCGTAAGGCGGCAGTCCGAACGTTTTAATCAAGCGGCGCGAGCGTTCCAGCGGAAGCTCAGGCAGGGTCCTGCGCGATTCTTCCACCGTTTGACGCGACAGCGTAAACGGCACCAGGTCCGGTTCCGGAAAATAGCGGTAGTCGTGCGCAGCTTCCTTGGAACGCATGCTGAAGGTCTGGCCTTTGGCTTCATTCCAAAGCCGCGTTTCCTGCGCCACGCTTTCACCGGCCGTCACGAGTTTAAT
>JAHFHB010000293.1 GCA_023247135.1 Candidatus Omnitrophota bacterium | reverse complement strand
TATGATATTACTCCGGTGCCTCACAATGGCTGCCGGCCGCCAAAGAAAAGGAGAGTATAAGGTTATGGGTAGATACCTCGGACCCGTTGTTCGTTTATCCCGGCGTGAGGGCGTGAACCTCATGCTCAAGGGCAGCCGCCGCAGCGATGACAAGGTGGCCAAACGGCTGGCGCAGCCCCCCGGCATGCACGGCAAAAATAGAATGCGGAAGACTTCAGACTATGGTCTGCAGCTCCGTGAGAAACAAAAGCTTAAAAGAATTTACGGTCTTCTGGAACGCCAATTCAGAGTGTTTTTTCAGCGTGCCGCGCGCAAGACGGGTATCACCGGCGAAACGCTGATTCAACTGCTCGAACGGCGCCTGGATAACGTGGTGTACCGCCTGCTTTTTTGCGTGACACGCCGTGAGGCGCGGCAAATGGTCAGTCACGGGCATATTTTTGTGAACGGCCGCGTTGTCAACATCCCGTCTTTCAGTGTGAAGCCGGGGGATGTGATCAAGCCCAGGCAGAAAGAAGCGACGATCAACCGGGTCAAGAATCATCTTCAGCTTGTGGAAGATCTGCCGGTTTCGGAATGGCTTACGCTGGACCGGAATACTTTGGAAGCCAAGGTGGTGCGGCTGCCGACCAAGGCAGACGCGGCGCTTCCCGTCGAAGAGTCGCTCGTTGTCGAGTTGTACTCGAAATAAGTGATCGCGCTTTAGCGCGGTTTGTTTTCGTCCGGTTCAAACCGGACCCGCGGAAAATAATTTTTCTACCTTCAGGAGGATACCATGGGAATACGCTGGAAAACATTTGAAGTGCCGAAGCGGCTTGAAGCCGACAAAGGGTCTTTAACAAAGACCTACGGCAAATTTGTTGCTGAGCCTTTTGAACGGGGCTACGGCACGACGATTGGCAATTCGCTCCGCCGCGTGCTTATTTCCTCGATCGACGGTGCCGCGATCACCAGCATCAAGATCGATGGGATGCTGCATGAGTTCTCGTCTTTGGACGGCGTGCTCGAAGACGGTTCCCAAATCGTTCTGAACGTGAAAAAACTGGTGTTCCGCTATCATGGCAAGGGCAGCAAACTGGTGCGTCTTGACCTCAAGCGCCAGGGCCCGGTCACAGCGCGCGATATTCTGGCGGATGAGACGATTGAAATCGTCAACCCCGACCAGCACATTTGTACGCTGACCAAAGACGTTCCGTTCCGCATGGAACTTGAAATCGGCCGCGGCCGCGGGTATGTGTCGGCTGAAAAAAATAAAAAAGAGGGGGCGCCGATCGGGCATATTCCCGTCGACTCCATCTTTTCACCGGTGCAGAAGGTGAATTACTTCGTGGAAGAGACCCGGGTTGGGCAAATCACCGACTACGATCGCCTGATTCTCGAAGTGACCACTAACGGTGCTCTCAGCCCCGAAGATGCGATTCTTTATGCGTCGAACATTCTTCAGCGCCATTTGGATATTTTTGTCAACTATGGCGAGCTTCCGGAAGAAGAGGAAGAGGAAGAAGAAGAGCAGGATGAGTCTTTCCGTGATTTGATTACCAAGCCGATCAGCGAGCTTGAGCTGTCAGTGCGCAGCGCCAACTGCCTCGAAGCCGCCGCCATCAAGACGATCGGCGACCTGGTTCAAAAAGGCGAAGCGGAAATGCTCAAGTACAAAAATTTTGGCAAGAAATCCCTTTCGGAAATCATGAGCATTCTGACTCCGATGGGCCTGACGCTCGGCATGAATATCGAAGAGCGGTTGAAAAGAAAAAAAGCGGGCGTTGCTGAAGGCGCCGCTTTGAAGGCGTAAAGGGTGAGATCATGCGCCATCAAAGACTTCGCAGAAAACTCGGAGTAAAGTCCCAGCATCGCCGTGCGCTATTGCGCAATCTGGTCAAGGCCCTTGTGCTGCGCAAGCGCATCCGGACTACCCTGGCCAAGGCGAAAGAGGCGAGCGCGTTTGCGGATAAAATGCTGACGCTGGCAAAGCGCGGCGATTTGCATGCGCGCAGGCTTTTGATTGCGGAACTTGGCTGTAAAAATTCCGCGGCCTCGATGATCAAGGATATTGCGCCGCACTTCAAAGAACGTCAGGGCGGCTACACGCGGGTTCTGAGACTCATGCCGCGTCCGGGAGACAATAGCCAGATGGCTCTTCTGGAGTTTACAGCGATTATCGCGGCTCCTGAAAAACCGAAAACAGCCAAGCCCAAAAAGGCCAAAACGCCTGCAAAGCCCGAAGCAGAAACTGCCAAGACGGAAGCGCCCAAGAGCAAGAAGACGTCCGCCGCTGCCGAGCAGGTCGAGAAGACCGCGGAAGATAAAAAAGATGCCGAGAAAAAAGGCGGCTTTTTAGGTTCTCTCCGTAAGTTCCTCAAAGGCGACGAGTAGTTTCAAAACCCCTGAAAGGGAACCCATGTCCTTTCTTTCAAGGCGTGTTCAAACGCTCACTCCGTCGATTACTCTTGGCATCGAGGCCAAGGCCAAAGAGCTCAAGGCTCAGGGCAAGGATGTGATCTCTCTCAGTGCCGGGGAGCCCGATTTTGACACTCCTGAGCACGTTCGCAACGCTGCGGTGAAAGCTCTTTCAAGCGGAGTGACCCGCTACACCCCTGCCGTGGGCACCGTCGAGCTGCGCCAGGCGATCGCGGAAAAACTCAAGCGCGATCAGGGCCTTACTTTTTCGGCAGAGCAGATCGTCGTCAGCTGCGGCGCAAAACATTCCCTCTACAACCTTTTTTTCGCACTGATCAACGAAGGTGATGAAACCCTCATTCCTGCGCCTTTCTGGCTCAGTTATCCCGAGATGGTTCAAATGCTCGGCGGCAAGTCTGTTTTGATCGAGACCACGCAGGAGACCGGTTTTAAATTGTCTCCCGAAGCGCTTGAACGGGCAATCACTCCGAAAACCAAAGTGCTTGTCCTGAATTCGCCTTCGAATCCCACCGGGGCGGTTTATTCCAAGGAAGAACTGGAAGCGTTAATCCGCGTGCTTAAAAAACATCCGCAGATTTGGGTGATCAGCGATGAGATTTATGAAAAACTCGTTTTTGACGGGCGCAAACATTTTTCGATTGCCGAACTTGATCCTGAAATCGCCGCGCGTACGATCATTGTCAACGGCATGAGCAAATCTTACGCCATGACCGGCTGGCGTTTGGGCTATGCCGCGATTCCTTCCAAAGAAT
>JAHFHB010000292.1 GCA_023247135.1 Candidatus Omnitrophota bacterium | reverse complement strand
AGCGGCTCACAATCATTTCACCGCTGCCATATCTGAAACGGTACCTCGGCTCAATCGCCGACCATAATTTTGCCCCCGCATCATTCACCGTCATGTAACTGGTCTCACGCTTGGCAAGGGGTTGCTCAAGCTCATCATCCGTATGCCCCTGGGCAAGCACCATCACAAGAGCCCCCTCCGTCCCTTCTCGCTTCATGAGACCATTCAGCGCGGTCTCCGTCCTGGCATCCAGCGTCCCGCTAAAAAAATAAATCGGCATTCCGGTTTGAGTGATGTCCCGCAAGGTCACCGTCTTTCCATCCGGCCCTTCAAACGCGGCCTGCGTCACCCGCAGGCCATTCTCAATCACAAAGGAAGGCTCTTGGGTCATCCGGTATAGCCCCGCTTTTACAACGGCCCCCGCTCCCAGTTTTGGCGGTTCCGTCACGCTCGGTCCACTCGGCCGGGTTTCCTGGGCAGCGGAAGGCTGCGGCGGTGTCCGTTGGATGGCTGGCTGCTCCGGCGCGCCGCCGGCTGTGCCGCTGTAAACTTCACGAAGTTTGGCCCGCATGCGCAGCGCAGCCGGCGCTTTGAAGGCGCCGTCATCGAGCGCAAGTTTCCCGTCCTGGGAGCGCACGCGAACGGTCAAGGGCTTACCCGATTCTGTATGGACCTGACGATTTCCTTTTGAATCCGTCCAAAAAACTGCGGCAGTCGGCGCCGCCCAAGGCTCTTTGCCTTCCCCCTTGAAGGCATGGGCCAACAGATCTTTGGGATCCGCGATCACAGGCACGCCGGTCTCGACACCGATTTTCTTAAGCGCCTGTGCAAAACGTGCTGCCTGGGTTTGACCGCGCGTATCTTCCGCCGCCATCTCCGGCGCGCCATGGATGACAAAAAAGACCGCCGCGTTCGGAAACTCCTGACGGATGAGGGCTAAAAATGAGTTCTGTTCAAGAACTTGCGTCGTATCAAAAGTGTTGCCCACCCGGCCATAAAAAAATACAACGGGCCGTATCTTCATCTCCTCGGTCAGATCCATGACGAGTCCGGATGGCGTCTTAAGCGCCGGATTCCCGCTGCCCTTCAGGGTCCCCACACTGGTCCAAAGTTTAGCGGCTTCTGAAGCTTGATAGGGAAGAGGCAGGATGCTGCGTTGATCCACAATGTCACTTTTATCGAAGGTTTTGGGAGCGGCCACCCGGATGTTCTGGCGCGCCTCCTGGTCCATCCGTTCAACCAGTGCCTGCACAAAAGCCGCAAGCTCCTGCGCCGGAGTTTCATCCGACAGCGTCACAGGGCTTTCGGCCAGCTGATTCGCCGCCAGCTCATGCAAACGCCCCAAAAGTAGAGCTGGAGCATTCTCCGCGTCTTTGGCTTCCAGATCGCTCCACTCGGCTCCTTGTAGAAACCCAGGGCCGATGGCGTTGATATCTTCCACCTCGGCCAACTGCCGCTTGCCCTCCGCTGTCCGGGTCACACGGATTGGAAAAAATCCGTTTCCGTCTTTACTCGCTTCGCTCGCATGCAGAATCACCTGAGCGGAAGTTCCATCCGCTTTCAAAATGTCGCGCACCCAAATAAGGTAATCGCGCAAGAAATCATCCGCGGCCTGATAACGGCGCGGATTGATCTGAAATTCTTCCCAGGCTTGCGCCAGCGCTTCGTCAGCGTAAGGCGCGACGATTTCACCCAGGTCAGACCCCGGCTCGAGCCCGTAAACTCTGTCGATTTTCCCTGCCGATTCCCCTTTTGCATTTTCCGTACGAGAAACCAGTAGCGTCACCGGGCTGTTTTTTTCAAGTCCAAGCGAAGCACTCACCGCCGCCGGAGTCTCCGTTCCATCAGGACGTTTACCGGAAATGTCAGAAACAATGATCAGATGATTGCCGGCCGCCACGCGCCCGCGAGCTTCCCCGTTCAGCACCGCCACCTGCAAATGACCTTCAAGGTTCGCACGATCTTCAGCCTTAAGTTTGTCGAGTCCGGAAAGAACAAGCACCACAGCCGTTTTAGGCTGATTTTCCGCAACGCGCCCCGCCTGGCTGATTTTGAAAAGTCTTTTAATTTCCTCGAAATCAAATGTTTTATCCAGATGCTGAAAGCGAATCAGCACGCGCTCATGCGACGCCAAAACCGGAGCCCAATCAAACGGGCCGCCCCACAGCGGCTGCAAATCAAGTGCAGGCAATAAATCCCCGGCCTTGACCCGCGGATGTTCGTCTTTCCACTTCTGAACGGCGGCATCGACTTGACGCTGCTCTGCTTCCTTCAGCGTGACGGAACTTCCTTCGAATAAACTCGCAAGCGCCTCGTCAGCGAGAATCGGCATCTTGCCTAAATCAATCGTCTTCGGCCCTTCCGGCGTCACTTCCACAAAACTGCGCGGCGCCTCAAGCAAGATTGCCAAGCGCGGTTGACGCAGGCCAAAAAGGCTGCGTAACGCTTTCGCATCCGTAATCAAAGAATCACGCAAAGCCGATTCACCGATGCGGGCCTTCATGACTTCGAGCAAGCGTATGAGATTATCACGGCCTGCCGTGCTGCCCTTTTTATCTGACGTAAAGCTTTTTAAAAAATAGGCCTGTGCCGCGGAATTTAAACGCCGGATCATGCCGGGACTAAAAACCGCGTTATCAAAAATAAGGTAGCGCTGCCCTTTCACTTCGCTTTCTTTCCAGGGGGTGACCGCGTAAAATTCCGCCAGCGCGCTGGCGCGCAAACCTTCATCCTTGCGCTCCGCGTCGTTCAATTTCAAGGACAGCGTCAGATCAATCAATTGATTCATTTCGGCATCATTCAGCGGTTCGTCCAAAAGAACTTTTTGCTTGATCACGGGCGCCTGGGTACCCGCTCCGGCGCCAAGCTGCAGAAGACTGCCGCCCAAAACACTCGCACCGACAAGGACTGCCGTGACCACCCGCAGCCACAATGGCGCCGCGCGGTCAAAGCGTCCGGGCTGCGGCGGCTTCACAAACGGCACCGCTGAAAATTCGGGCACGGCCGTACCGGCTTGCACCCCCACGGAATCAAATTCCGGCAAAAATGCCAGCTCCCCCGACTCAAGCGCACCGGGTTCAAACTCTTCGTCAAAATCTGGCGTAAAGCTTGCGAGATCAAAATCTTCGCCCGCCGCCGCTTCAATGTTCACTTCCGGCGCCACAGGACGCCGGCTGTCCAGCCAGCGTGTGATAAAGTTTCCGG
>JAHFHB010000032.1 GCA_023247135.1 Candidatus Omnitrophota bacterium | reverse complement strand
GAGTCGGTAGTCTTGGGCTGCGTCGAAACTCCTGCCGCACCACTTTCGTCATCCCCACCGCTTCTCTCATCATCCCCGCCTCTTCTTTTGTCATCCCCGCGAAAGCGGGGATCCATCCCCTTCGCTTTTTCCCGGAGACCGCGCAATACGGCAAGCCTGCGGATCACATCTTGCGCAATGGCATCAGGGCTCGCGACGACAAGCAAGGACTCATGAAGATGCAACTGGGCAATCACCCAAATGTCGCTGTCGCCTAAAATACCTTTTTCTTCGCGTTCAAACTCATCAAGCCGTTCGACTAAAGATTCCACTTCCATCGAGGACATCCCGTCTATCCTGGCACCCATCCACGCTTCAAACTCGCCCGTCGTGAGTGCTCTAGATTCTGAGATTGCTTCGTCGTTCCCTTTGGGAACTCCTCGCAATGACGAGCTGGTGGGCTTGGGCTGTGAAGAGACAGAGGGGCCATTGGACCGCAGGACCTTTCCTGCCGAGGCATTCAGTTGTGCTCTGAGCTGAGGCAAATTGGTCGCTGGGCCTTTTTCGATCACGAGATCGAACTCACGGAATGCAAGTTTTAAAACGCTGCTGCCAGTCACAAAAAAGCTTGGCCCAGTAATGCCTTGTGTTTGAGCAGCTTTCCAAAATTTACTCATGGCCGCATCGTCCCAATCTTTGACACTCATTCTAACCTGGCGCCGGTTGGTTTGCGGGTAGTTGGCAAAGCGGACATAAATAATTTTGTCGGAAGCAAAAGTCAACCGCCCTGGATCTCCCATGATTGCATTTCTAAATTTATTTTTAAGCGACGCACCCCAAGCCACGGCGCCAGCCAGCCCCCCTCCAGCCGCCGGTTCTTGTTTCTTGGGTTTCAGAGTCAATTCCAGCGGGGTTGCTTCGCCTATTCTTTTGGTGACACTCAAAATCGAGCCCTCTTCAGCCGCATTTGTCTCCATCTTTATTTCTGCAGTCAGCTTTTCTTCCGGAAACACCTGCCCCGACAATTCGAGAATGGGGACGCCTCCTATTTTTCCGGTTGGATAAACGAGATAATAATTAACCAGACTCTTTGGGCTTGTCGGCATATAAGTACTACCTTTACCGGGTTTCTCTGAGAGAACCAATTCGAATCGCCCGGCATTTTCTCTTGCAGGAAAAAATTTCATAGCGGCATCTTCTATGCTCTCTATTGCGTCTCCCTGGGATTGATCATTCGTCATAAGCGCCGTCACATCCACCTCGTCACCGGCCAGTGAGAAAAAGGGATTCGGCGCGGCAGATCCCGAGATTGCTTCGTCGTTCCCTTCGGGAACTCCTCGCAATGACGAGCCGGAACCAGGCGTCAGATAAGCCCGATAATCCACTTCCTTGAAATCCTGCTCAATGAGATATCTCGATTGTTCGCTGGAAAGAGGCGGTTTCAGAATACTCACCGGCTTATCACGCGTGAAGATAAGAAAACCCGGACCTTCATCAAACAGAACTCTTACACTCACACTTCCTTCGCTAAAAGATCCGAGAGCCGTAGAGATCGACTGCATGTTCCGCAAACCCACCTGGACGAATTTTTCAAAATCAGCCTTGATCCCTTGGGCGGCCAATACTTTGCGCAAGATCCTTGCTTTGACATCAGGCTTCAGTGCCGCAAAATCAAAAGATTCTGCAGAGGTTGATGTGAGCGGCGCTTGTCTAAACCCGCCTAACAGGCTCATAGCACGCACCTTCTCAGTGAAACCTGTTCGATCAGGATAGCAATATTTTTGTCATCCATCATTCCGCGGTTAATCGTTTCGAAACGAGCAAGCTGTTGAAATAAAACCTCCGCGGTCAGCCCCTGCGGCGGCAGTTCAATCGCATTCGCAGCAGCCCACGATTCAAACTCTTCGACAGTAGGATTGGTAGTGGCCGCATCTGCCTTAAGACCGGCGGACAGGTTGCTCAGTGGCAGATTCTGGCTGCGAGAAGCGGCAGATTCCTGAGAATCTCCTGGTAGAAAAGGCGACACGCGCCCTAATCGTTCATAGACTTTCCCAAAAGAAAGACGCCAGGTCGGGTTTGAAGTAAAACTCATATCGCCAGAATAGTTCACTCGCTTATTTTCAGCAAAATCATAGACTTCCACAGCTTTCGCAGTCGGCTGAGGACTCATAATAAGAGTGAATTGATCGAGGCTCGAATCCATCCCGAAAAAACCCATTGGCCAAAAAACAACATCCCCAGGTGTAATGTCCTGGTAGGATTGCACCCTTTCATAGGGCGCATCGTTCATTTCTTGGATCACGAGAGTTTCAAGTTTGTCAATGACCGCCTTAAGTCGATTCGCGAGATCTTTTAACCCCGGATAGAACTCGACCACTTGATAATTCTCGTTTACAGCCAAGACTATCCTGGCGTGAAGTTCCCCGGAAAGTAACAAGAACTGTCTATTGAGATCCACCACACGGTCAAAAAGGGCGTTAGCGCTATCCGCTGAAAGATTAACGCCCTGGCCCCCCATACCATCTGGCGCGGGTGAATCCGAAGTGCGTAAGGGCCCTTTGTCTCCGGCGGAGCTGCTTCCTTCCGGTTTTAAATAGTTTTCATAAACAAGCGATTCAGCAACGTCGGCCGCATCGAGAAAAAATCCAGGGCTTACGCCAAATTTTTTCCCGTCAAATTCAAGCAATCCAGCGTGAGGGTCATTGTCGATTGGATAATAAATATAAAGCGTCTTACGATCTCCGCCTTTCCGGGATTTAATAAGATCCATACTTGTCCACTCCGCCAACTCCCATTCTCCTTGTGGGATGGTGGAGTTTGTCACCGTTGCATAATCGATTGCTTTGATACGGCCGGTTTCGCGCTCAAACACAAGCCCGCGGATGACATTTCCCACTCCCGGAACTCTCTCGGAAAAATAGGCAATGCTGTCGGGATTCTGTGCCTGGGCGACGTTAACGCCAAACTCACGGGCAAGCACCTGTTTTAAAATATCCCATTTTTGTTGAGGCGTGAGCGCCGCAAAATCAATCTTGGAAGGTTCCGGCGGCTCGGGAGTCAGCATCGCCGGCATTCTCGTTTGTTGATCCGCAGCGGCGGACGCGGGAATGACAGACAGCGAATAAACGCCGCCTGGTTCTTCCTTAAAACCTGCATTGATCCAAACTGTTTTATCCTGCTGCATCGGAAGCGGCCGGATTTGGAGGGTCTCAAAACCGCGCCAATAAAGCCACACTCCCAAATCTGATTTTATCCACTCTGAGAAAGCAGCCGTATCCTTCCAGGCCTTGCCGGCAGAATCCGAAGAAAAAGCGGTATACACGCTGTCCGGGTCATCCATTTGCACGACTGCCTGAGTATCCGGACTGTCAACGGCTTTCAGGCGCAGATTAAACCGGTGTTTAAAATTCCGATCCGCCACGGAGATCACGATCAATTTATCCGAATTGCCCACAACCGCCGGCCGCAGCCCTTCCGGTTCAGAGCCTTTCTGCACCATCCCCTCGAGCAGCCAAACCACATCGTCATCATCGGTCAGGGCAAGACCTGATCTATCGGCCGCGCGTGGCACTTCCCAGCGCACATCGATTTTATCCGCAACTTCCGAATACAGGTCAACCACGCGAATTTGCACCCGCTGATCAAAAATGTTCGAAAGAGCATCGTTGACGAGACTGAGCTTCGCTAGGTCATCGACTAGAAGCAGCCCCGGAGTGGGTGTGGAAATCACAATGACGAGTTCGCCTTGTTCATTACGCTCAGGCTCAACGCTGCTGATTTCCGCACCGGGAAATGCCTCCGCAATAACGCGGAGGGCTTCTTCCAGATGTTCTGAGATTGCTTCGTCGCTCCCTTTGGGAACTCCTCGCAATGACGAGGGATGAGAGCCCGGCGTTTCAGGTAAATAGTTTTCATAAACAAGCGGTTCAGCGCCCTTATCATTGAGGAACTGCGGCCATTGAACGCCAAACCATACCGGCCTAAAGTAGCTCCCGTCGAATTCGATTTCGTCATTATTACCCACTTGAATAAAAAGCCGTTCACCGCGGCTCTGAGTGTAACGCTTTTTTGTTGCTTCGGAATGAACGCCCATCGCCATCCAATCAGCAATCTGCCAGAACCCCGGCCGCACAACCTGATCCCGACTCTTGTCATACTCAAAGTCCATGACACTGCCGTTCTCCCGATTAAAAGTAAGCTCGCGTTGAATATCCCCCTCTTCAAAATATCGCACGCTGTCAGGTTTCTCCGGATCAAGCTTCACGCCGAACTCGCGCGCAAGCACCTGCTTGAAAAGATCCCATTTTTCCTGCGGTGAGAGTTTGGGGAAATCAATCTTAATGGGTGCAAGCGGCGGCTCGGGGGTAAGTACTGCTCTGCCTCCGTCATTGCGAGGAGTTGCCGACGGCAATGACGAAGAGGCAGCAAAAACTTTGTCCCAGGAGAAACGCTCGGTTTTTACATTCTGGAGTTTCATCTCAGGGTGACTCGTTTTAAGTTCTTCATCCCGCGTCAAGTCATACAATTGAAGCTCCGCATCTCCTTTTGCCATCACCGCAAAAGAATACTCAAAATTGTTTGCATTTCTCACACGCACAATATCGAGCTCCCGAAATTCCATGGAGCTTGCGAGAGTTTCATAAACGTTATCCCCCACCAAAGCCTGAACAGCATCCATGATTTGCACGATGCCGGTGCTGGCTTCTCTGCTGGCTTGTTCAGCAAACTGGCGGAGACCCGTCGGAGTCACAGGCAAAGAATTGTCGTTGGGCATGTCAAAAGTAGTTTTGACCACCTCCTGCTGGGCCTTGAGTTCCTTCAGCAGCTGCTCCATTCTTACTTTGTAGTCCTGAAGCTGCTGACGGACTGTATCGTCCTTGCGAGAATTTTTAAGCGACGGAGAAATTTCTGAGATTGCTTCGTCGCCTGCGGCTCCTCGCAACGACGAAAGGTCCGCATCCAGCTTGACGGGCTTGAGATTAAAAAACTTGGAAAGTGTAGGGTCATCCAGCACCGGCGACACCCCCCACCGTTCGAGGTCATCAGCTCTCGGGAAATGATTGAGCGTCTGCCTCTTTGTCGTGCCCATAAATTGCAAAGCCGCATCATCTTCTGTGTCGATTAGATCAGTGTCGTTCCAGCCCAGAATGTTCTCACCATAGGGGGTTCCGGTGTAAAGATACTTCATGGTGAACAAGTCAAACGGCACCCCGCCGGCTGCAAAATTTCTTCCGGTGAAGGTGATCTGGTGCTGGTCCGGATCAAAATTCAAGCGGTCTCCGGACGGATAAATGATCGTATCTGCGAGCGGCGTGTTTTTGCCAGGTTCGATTTCCAGACCCAGGGTTTCCGCGAGCACCGTTCGAATCACGAAAAATTTTTCGGCGGGCGTCAACCAAACAAAATCCTTATCTGCGACACTGGCTCTGAAGCGGGAATATTCTTGCTCATAAAGCCCCGTCACAAGCGACGCATCGCCAGGCAGGGCGGGCGGCGTTTGGGAATCGGGTTCGTTTTGCTTTTGTTCGTATTCCGCTACATACGTCGGCAAAGACGGCAGGGCTTGCAGCGGTCCTATTTCAGAAAGGGCGAAGTGCAAATGAGGGATGTCATTGTCAATCAGTTCTATCACCAGCATGGGCCGGCCGGACTGCTTGACTTTCCACATCCGGAAATCTTTGCCCATCCATGGAAGGCTCGAGCGCGGCTGGCGTGTTTTCAAAAGGCCGTCCTCAAACTTGCCCTCGTTTTCCAACAAGAAAGCATCGTTAAATCCGTCGATTTCATAAGCGTAGCGATTGCCACTCGAACTATCACGCGCCTGCATGAACTCAGCGCCGTTTTGAATAAAGCCCATGTGAGCGGCCAGAGCCTGGTTGATCAAATCAGCACGCTGCTCAACGGGTGTTTTGAAAGTGATGACCGCTTCAACCTGGGCATCCAGACTGAACGGACTTTCATTCGATAAGAGCGGTTCAAGGGATCTTATGTTCGCACCAGGGTCCAGAAGCCCGGCCGTTGCGGAGATGCGCGGAACAGGGTAGCTTTCACCCAATCGAGGAATGAAAAAGTATTTTAAGCGCGTGCCCGCTAAGGCGGCAGGATTGTGCAAAATAAGCGTATTGTTGCCGCCGCCGAGATCGTCGCTAAACAACTCCTCGACATCAACCAGAAGGATACTCTCCACGCTTGGTTCTACCAGGATATCCGCCGGATAGGCGGAAGACCGCAGCGCGTCTTCGGTGATATCGCCATATTCATTGAAATCAAAGCTGATGCCGTAACGGCCCAAAGGACTGTCTGCCGGCTGGATCACAAACCCCAAAGGATCCGTTTCAGACGGGATAAACCCGAAGTCATTGATCAAGATTTCACGAATGACCAGCCATTTTTGCGCAGGCGTGAGACCGGAAAAGTTAAGGCCCCTCAGCGCAGGCATCCCGGAGATTGCTTCGTCGCCTGAAGCTCCTCGCAATGACGAGCTGTCGGAAGGGGTTTTCAGCGCCGCGAGTTCGGGCGGGGTGCCAAAGATAAGCCATATTTGGCGTTTGCCTTCCCAGTTAAAACCAACCCCGGCTTTACCAATCTCAATAGTTCTGGGCGGCACTTCAATGCCATCTTTCGCGAGTTTTTTGAGGGCTTGTTCTAAATTTGCTTTGTATCTGCCATATTGTTCCGGGTTCACGTACAGAACAAACACGGGCTGCCCCTCATCCATGCTAGAGTAGTCATGACCGATGATGTCTTTGCTATCGATCATCCACTGAAAAGTTCGTTTTGCCGGAGTCGTAGTGAGAAAACCGGGCAGGGCAAGCGGTTCGCCTTCCATATCACTCACTAGTAAGCCAACACCCGGGAATCGAAAATTAACCGTTTCAGGGTCAATCATAATCTGAGAGCCCTTTGCGTCCCCTGCCTGAAATCGGTGAGAGTCGTCTGCCCCAATCGGTGGAATCTCTTGCCAGTAATCACTATGTTCGCGCAAAAAGACGCGCAGAGAATCCGCGAAGGGCTGTGGTGCGGTGTTGGGGGTGAGGGTCGCCACACTCTCGTCATTGCGAGGAGCTTCAAGCGACGAAGCAATCTCTGGCACCTGATCTTGTTGATCAGGTACCGCGCCGGCACTTCCAAGGTCTGGCGTGTCCGACGACGGGATTGCCGCGTCGTTCCCTTCGGGAACTCCTCGCAATGACGGCGAGTTAGTAGATGCAGCTTCCGCGGATGTGGCCGCGGCAATCTCAGACATGAACTTGCGCGCAAACTCGCGGGCCAATTCAAGACGGTCCAGGGTTCCGACACGTCGCACGATTTTTCCGATGGAAGTAACTTTGTCGGGCATTTCCATGTATTCCAAGGCGTAAAAAGCAATGTCGTTTTCATTCAGCGCACGATGTGTACGGAAAGAAACCTCATCACGTAACTCTGTAATAACTCTTGCAAATGCGGCTTCAGGCAAATAGGGGGCACGGTAGTCAGGATGAATAGTAAAAATGCGGCTCGTGCGTGAGTCCCTTGCAGGATCATGGTGCTTGAGTTTATCCAGAACATAATTGAGACTACTCTCACGCGTAGACGGATCGACAGCCATCCCGCCTGTATCCCACTTGTAAATCCGGCCAAGCGCCGTAAAAATATGGTCGGGGCCAAGCCGGGTTCCGGATTTGCTTTCCAGCTCAAAAGCACGTATCTGCGCGACAAAATCATCCAGCTTTTTGATTTTCGCGCCGGAACTTTCGACGAATTTTACGAACTTCTCAGCGGGGTCTTGATCGGAAACGAGCGCGGCGTCCTTTTTCTTCCCCAGGTTCTGCCACCAGTTACTTACAGTCTGAGCAACAGCAGAGACGGTATCCAGCAAAGTCGCAGGTTTAGGGGGTTCTACCCTCGGCAGGGATTCATGCGCCACTTCTGAGTTGGGTTCCGCGGCAACAAATATCCAGCGCGAATGTTCGCCGTCAATCATCACGCCGTAGGGGCTGAACTCCAGGCCGATCTGATCACTTTGATCGCTGAACATCTCGCGAATCTCACGTGCAAGGCCAGGCAGGCTGCGCTCCGTGACCGTTACGTAAAATTCGCGCTTATTCGATTCGCTTTCGGGCCTGAGCGCCACCGATAAAAATTGCTTCGGATCCAGATCCATCGTCGTTCTTGCAAAACCCTTGATCGCCGCGAAAAGTTTGATCCCGTCATTGCCTTTTTCGATCAGATGAAAATGCAGTGTCTCTTCGGGCTTTGTTCCGGCCAGCGTGGAGTGCCAGTCAATCTCGACACGTCCGCCGGGATAGCCGGCATAATCGAGTTCAACACCCACAAGCTTGCCCGCATTCGAACGTACGCGCGGCATTACATAGAAATCCCCTGTCCAGTTTATTTGATCATTCGGCAGGGTCATATACGGCAGGCCTGGCAAGAACGGCTGATCAAGAAAATTCGGCGGCGGCATAAACTTACGTGCTTTCTCAAGAAATTCGTCGCGCTTCGTTCCCCGCCAATCCCCTCTGAACTCGTCAAGATTTACCGCCTCGGGCGGAATACTGAAAATTCCGGCGTCTGAGATCGTGGCTACAGGCAGCTGGATCCCCGCTTTCGCGGGGATGACGGGGAAAGAGGGCGGGGTGACGGATGCAGTTGCAGGAGTGTTAGAAGTAGGCGCGGGAAGGGCAGTGGGAGATGCGGTGCGAATCACCCACTTGCCTTCGGGCGCATCCACAACCGCTCCGCGGCCAGGAAAAAACTGGGCGTTAAGCCCTAAATCTATTAATTTTTTGATATGCTCCTGGAGATCTGTTTCCATTTTTCGGGTGAGTGACTTCAGAGTGATGTAGACTTCGCGTTTTTCAGCAGCTTTTTCAAGACGCACATGCAGGCTCTGAGCATTGCGGCGCAAGTCCAAATCAACCTTACCCAGTTCCACTGCACTACCATCGGCGTGCAGAGCATAGCTTTTCCAGACCGTGTCCAGGCCGGTCACATCCCATTCATGCCGCACACTTGCGATGGGAGAGAAGGCAGATTGTGCTGCGGTTGCTGCCGGCGAAACATTCATGAATAACGAACTCACTTCAGCATGAGGAGCTGCAAACTTCTCGGCATCAGATATCACAATCACAGGCACGGCTGAATCCGCTGGCCGAATTTCCACATAGTTCTCTGGCTCCCCACCGTTTGGTAGTATAAATTCTCCAGAATTCGCCTCAAACCCGGATGCCGGAATGAATTTTGCCCGCAAAATGTTCGCGTACTGCTCTTTGTTTCGGGCCGTCACCCGGGAAGTAAGAAGATCGGTCCAATCGGGAATATCGGGGGGTAAATCCAGACTGGCTTCTGTCAGGGTTCCCTGTTCGGGACCAAGCGAACTGATAGGCTGATCCACGGGAATTTCTGATGCGGTGATGCTCGTTTCAAAATTGATTTGATAACGCGGCGGAGTGGCGTCGTCGTCAATACCAAGGCCGGTGGGCCGGATATCGGCGAATTGACCGAGGTAGATGCCGCGCGCATTCGACTCCGGTAAAAATCCGGCTTGCGCAAAAATGGGTTTCAGGATTGCCGCGAGAATCATCGGCGTCCGGCCATCATCACTGCCTTCGCCAAAATCAAAGATTTTGGCGTTATAGCCTTTTGTGACGACACTTTGGGCATTTACAAAATCTCTCGGTTTGGATTCTCCCCTGCGAGCTTTGCGAATTGTAAGTTTTGAATCAATGCCTGCGCCTTGAATCATTTGGATCTCAAAAATCCAGCCGTCTTTTTCGATAAAGAATGTGACTTCGTCCTTCAAGACTTCTTTTCCGCCGGCATCGCGGGTTCGTTTGATCACAAGACCCGGAAAGGCGGTTATCTCCGGGGCAGGTACATCTGCAGGTGCTGTGCGCATTTCAGCCCTTGCCGGAGACAAGGACTGTCGTGTCCGCTGCCCCGCTAGGGCAGACGGCACTCTCGAGCGACTCACTCCCAACCCCGTCATTGCGAGGAGCGGTTTTTGCGACGAAGCAATCTCTACGGCGGCTTCCCCTGGCCGCCGAGAAGATAGTCCCTGTTTATCAAAAACAGGAGCAATCTCGGTATTCGCAAGATTGCTTCGTCCGCCGCGCTGCGCGCGTGCTCCTCGCAATGACGAGCTAGCTCGGAAGCTTGCCCGTACAGCGCCACCCATCCCCAGCACCCCACCCTTAAATATTGAATTAAAATAATATTTATATTGACTTTTATTCGATTCCTGATTACCATGCTCACCATGCTTCATTTGAATACCAAGCAACGGGAAGTCACTGAAAAAGCTTTGCTGAGCCTCATGACCCTCTCGTTGGGTACGCTGGTCGGCGGCAACCTGCTTAATCCCAAGGGCTTCAACTTGCCCTTTCTCATCATGGGCTGTATCATTGGCGTGATTACGTATCTTCTCGCGATTAATCTCTACAAGAAAGGCTGATAACCATGGATGGGCCAACGCAAGCGATGCTAGGACTTGGGATTGTAACTCTCTGTATTGGTTTTGTTGTTTTCCTGGATTGGCTAAGTGACTACCGCCAAGAGCATAAGAAACGCCGGCCGCAGTAATCCCCGTCACAAGACCCATCATTCCCCATTGTGAGGATCTGCGCATTTCACTGCGCTTAACCGCGTCGTCCTCAGCGTCTTCTTCGATCGCCAACCAAATAGCTTCCTCGAGTTTGCGTAAATCGACCTCTTTAACCAGCTTTTTGTACCGGATCCCGGCAATGCCGCTTTCGGAATTGAGGCGGCTCAGAATATTCCAGACCGCGTCTTTTGTTAACGTACCCTTCATGCTTTGTGAGATCGCGACAAGCCACGACTGCGCCTCGGTCACTGAAATTTTATCGCCCCTAAAGTAATCCTGCGGTGGAACCCAGTCGACCCTGTCAATAATCCCGCTCATGTCAATCCGCAGGTATTTGCCCGAATCCACATCCGTCTCCGGCAGAGTAGTGAGAGCGCCTGTTCGCAAATTCAGAAACTCAACGGTCTGACTTGCATTACGCACGTCCACAACAAGTTCATACGGTTTTTCCGGCAGATCCGGATCAAAAGTTTTCCCTACGGTGAGCATCATGACCTCACCCTGGCTGAACCCTCCAGTTACACCAGGTTGGTGAACTTGGAAGGTTTTATTGCCCGCCAACTGCACCAAGCGGTCTAAAATTGCAATCACACGATCCGACGTTTCCCTAATTTGAGAGGGTTCGATCTCGCCGCCTGGCCGCTGTTTAGCTGCACGCCAAATATCCCGGCCAAGCCTTTCCAAATTCCGGCGCAGCCCGACAAATTCCACGCCCGGCGGCAAATCAGGATAAAAATCCTCATTTGTCAGGACCGCATTCATCCCCTGTGTCATTCCCGCCCCTGCCGGCTGAGCGGCGGCAAGAATTTCCGACACGGATGGCCGAAGCGGCGATGCCCCAGCCGCAGAGGTGACAGACACCGCAGGAGTGTCTGCCTGCCCACCTTCTGTTTGGCGGGTCACTTTTTCCTGCTGGGTGGCCGTATTCAATGGCTGTAACTTTACAAATTCTGCGGGAGTTGTAATCACAAATTTCACAGACTCTGTTTCAAATGTGTAAGTATCACCTGCGAAAACTCCATCATGTTTCCCCGTGCCCATGAAAAATGCCGCGCTAAGATGACCAAGTTCTTCGTTCAAAGTTTCTGTGACAATGAAGACCTCTGCTTTTTTTCCAGCCTCAAGATCTGCAGGGACCCAAAACACCTTGTGCTCAGAGGTTTTAACCAGATCCCCAAGCGAGGTCATTACTGCCCTGGCCTGGTAAGAATAAAAATAAAGATTGAACTGACCTCCCCCCCCCTGAGAAGACCCGGACCAAGAGTAAATC
>JAHFHB010000291.1 GCA_023247135.1 Candidatus Omnitrophota bacterium | reverse complement strand
TGAGGGCTTTATGAAGATCATGCGCACTTCAAATCCGGTTTGGTTTTTCTCAGGCAAAGAGAAACAAAAAATTCTTGCGGTCACGCGGCAGGCGGAGTCGTACACTTCCGGCGAGCTGCGGCTGCATCTGGCGCGGAAATCCAAGGGGGATGTTCAGGGACAGGCGCGCAGTACGTTTGAAAAAATCGGCATGACGCGTACCCGCGAGCGTAATGGCGTGCTGCTTTTTTTATGTTTGGAGACGCGCCAATTTGCGCTGATCGGCGATCAGGGCATCCATGCTAAAGTGCCGGAGGGATTTTGGCGGGAGGAAACGGCGCGGCTGGAAGCGCGTTTTAAAGAAGACGCGTTTGCCGACGGGATCTGCGAAGCGTTTCAACGAATCGGCGGACACCTGGCCGCCTATTTCCCGCATGCACGGACTGACAAGAATGAGCTCAGCGATAAAATTTCTTACTCTTTTTAAGGCGACGGACGGTAGGGAACAGGCATGCCTGTTCCCTACAAATTTTTAACAAGAACTAGATTCGGCTTGCGCGAGGGTTTTGGCGCGGCGGGCCCAACCCAGAAAAATCAACGCGGCCCCACCCAGCACGAAGACCGTAATGCCGAGGAGCAGAAGGACTCCGGCGACCACGCCCTTGCTTTGCAGGGAATTGGGATTGCCGAAACAGACCGAACAAGCGCGTGCCGGCGTTGATAAAAAAAGCAGGCTCGCAAGAGATGAAAGCGTTTTGAAGAATTTCATGAACCGAGCTTTTTTGATTTTTGGATGAACCAGCCGAGATAAACTGCCAGCGCAACCGCCAGCCCAAGCGCCATCGAGCCCCACGCCAGCGAAGCCGCAGCCCCCGTGTTTGAAAAATCCTTAAGGCCGCTGTAGCCAAAGCCCGCCATCAGAAGCACGGACAGAACAATAAAGAAAATGTGGAAACTCTTGAGTGACATGGTTCCTCCAAACTTCTTAACGAATCGAAGGAATGATGAGCAGAACGACGAGAAAGAACGCTGTCAAAAGCAAAATGGATGTAATGACCTTTTTTTCAGAAATCAGGTGCATAAAAAAAGCCGCGACAAGCGTTCCCTTGACGGAGGCGACAAAGAGCGCCACTGCGATGGCCTTGGGTGTGGGCAAATGCAAGTAGGAAATGTAAACCGTCACAATGGTCAAAACTGCCAGTGCGGCAAAGACCGCAATGTACGTGCGCACGTGTTTTTGAACTTCCTCAGCAGAGTGACTCATCACGGCCTCCCTGGCAAATTAAAGCAGGTAAAGGGTTGGAAAAAGAAAGATCCAGACCAGGTCGACAAAGTGCCAGTAGAGTCCGGCCGCTTCAACCCGCCCCATGAACTGTTCGGGGTTTGTTTTCCACATTTTGCTTCCGGGAAAAAGAAGATAGGTATTCACGATGATGCCGCCGATGACGTGCAAAACGTGCAAGCCGGTCATGGTGAAATAAATCCCGAGAAAATTATTTTTGCTGGGAAACATGTGGTGTTCGAATTTCATGCCGTATTCAAAGGACTTCACGACCAAAAAGCCGCAGGCCAAAAGAATCGTAGCCGCCATGTACCTGCGGTAGTTGGCAAAGTTGTGCATGGCGAGCGATGCCCAGCTCATGACCATCGTTACGCTGGAGGTAATGAGCAGCATGGTGTTCAGCGTTGCGAGAGGCACATTCAAAATCTGGGAGCCATGCGGCCAGTTGGGGACGCCGGTGCGCAGAAGAATGTAGGCGGAAAACAGGCCGCCGAAGAGCATGATTTCTGACGCCAGAAAACACCAGATGCCCAGCTTGGAATTGGTGACTCCGGTAAGCGGATGCGGTTTTGAAATGTAACGAATTTCGGCGGACATATTAATTGCCTCCCTGCAGGTGCTGGGGCGAGAAGTCATGCTTGGCGCCCGGAACGCTGTATTCATAAGGCCCGCGGTAAACGACAGGCGGCGTCAGGAAGTTGCCGTGTCCCGGAGGCGAGGGCGCGGCCCACTCAAGCGTGGTGGCCTGCCACGGATTCTCTTCCGTTTTTTTGCCGAAGAAAATGCTGCCGAAGAAATTCAGGATGAAAGGAATTTGAGCCAGTCCCAGGCACCAGGCGCTGATGGAGATCACCACATTGAGCGGCTGTGTCGGCTGTGCGTGCGCGTACTGCGTTTGATCCCACAGGCGGCGTGAAACGCCCGCAAGCCCGAGGCTGAACATGGGCAGGAACACGCCGTTGATGAAAATAAATGAGAGCCAAAAATGCACCTTGCCTAAAATCTCGCACATTTTTCGCCCCGTGACTTTAGGGAACCAGTAATAAATGCCGGCAAAGAGCGCAAAAATAGTACCGGGTGCTACCACGTAATGAAAATGCCCGATGACGTAGTAGGTATCGTGCAGGTGAATATCGGATGCGGTCAGGCCCAGCGGCAAACCCGTCAGTCCGCCGATGGCAAACATGGGCAAGAAAGCGATGGCAAAAAGCATCGGGGTGTTAAAGCGAATGGAGCCGCCCCACAGCGTCAGGATTAGTGTCGTTAAAATAATCACCGATGGAATTGAAATAATCATGGTAGTGATCTGAAAAAAACTGCTCATCTTGGTGCTCATGCCGGTTAAAAACATGTGATGCGCCCAAACCACAAAAGACATGAACCCCAAAAAGATGGATGAGTTGACCATGGCTTTGTAGCCGTAGATGGGTTTGCGGGTATTGTTGGCCATGATTTCCGTGACGATGCCCATGGCCGGCAAAATGAGCACGTAAACTTCCGGATGTGCGAGAAACCAGAAAAGATGCTGCCAGAGAATCGGGTTGCCGCCGCCCGCGGCTTTTAAAATTTCACCGCTGACCACGAGTCCGGTCGGCAGGAAAAAGCTGGTACCAAAAAGACGGTCCATTAATTGCAACACGCCCGCGGCTTCAAGCGGCGGGAAGGCCAGCAGCAGCAGAAAGCTGGTCACTAGCTGAGCCCAGACGAAAAAGGGCAGGCGGTTGAATGTCAGGCCGTCTGCGCGCAGTTGCACGATGGTGACGATGATGTTGATCGAGCCTAAAAGGGAGGACGTGATTAAAAAAACCATGCCGATGAGCCACCAGGTTTGGCCATTGGAAGCAATGTCTGCCAGCGGTGGATACGAAGTCCAGCCGGATTGAGCGGAGCCGCCTTCGGGAATGAAAAGACTCAGAAGCATGATGACGCCGCC